>CAIUGQ010000719.1 GCA_903898725.1 uncultured Burkholderiales bacterium
CAGTGGGAAGGCGGCTACCGCGTGCCGACGATGATCAAGTGGCCCGGCGTGATCAAGCCCGGCACCGTGATCAACGACATCGCCGCGCACGAGGACATCCTGCCGACGATGCTCGCGGCCGCCGGCGACCGGACGGTGGTCGATGACCTGAAGAAGGGCCGTCGCGTCGGCGCGATGAACTACAAGGTGCACCTCGACGGCTACGACCTGGGCCCGGCGTTCCGGGGCGAGGGCGCATGGCCCCGGCGCGAGTTCATCTACTGGACCGACGACGGCAGCGTCGCGGCGCTGCGCTACGACAACTGGAAGGTCACCTTCCTGAAGCAGGAGGCGGAGGGCCTCAAGGTCTGGCAACAGCCGTTCACGGCGCTGCGGGCGCCCTCGGTCACCAACCTGCGGATGGATCCGTTCGAGCGCGCAGAGCACGAGAACGCGATGGGCTACCAGCGCTGGTACATGGAGCGGATGTTCGTGATCGCGCCGGCCGGTGCCTATGTCGGGCGCTGGCTGCAGAGCTTCCGCGAGTTCCCGCCGCGCCAGAAGCCGGGCAGCTTCAACCTCGACCGGGTGATGGAAGCCGTCACGCAGGGCGGCGGGGCGAGCGGGCGCTGAGCCGGCCATGACGGACACGAACCGCCGGCGCGTCGTTGCGCTGCTTGCTGCGTCGCCGCTGGCCGGTCTCGCGCACGCGCAGTCCTCGCCCCCCGGCGACCCGCTGCCATCCTGGCAGGACGGGCCCGCCCGGGCCCGCATCCTCGCCTTCGTCAAGGCGGTCACCGAGCCCGGGGGGCGCGACTTCGTGCCCCCCGCCGAGCGGATCGCGGTGTTCGACAACGACGGCACGCTCTGGGCCGAGCAGCCCGTCTATGTCCAGGGCCTGTTCATCGCCGACCGCATCCGCGCGATGAGCGCGACGCGACCGGAATGGAAGACGAAGGAGCCGTACGCCTCGCTGCTGCGCGGCGACATGAAGGCGCTCGCCGCCGGCGGCGAGCATGCGATCGCCCAGCTCGCGATGGCGACCCATGCGGGCATGAGCTCGGACGCGTTCACGAAGATCGTCGAGGACTGGCTGCTCACGGCCCGCCATCCGAAGACGGGGCGGCCGTACACCGAGATGGTCTACGTGCCGATGCTCGAGCTGCTGGCCTACCTGCGTGAGAACGGCTTCAAGACCTTCATCGTCTCGGGCGGCGGCATCGAGTTCATGCGGCCCTGGACCGAGCGGGTCTACGGCATCCCGCCGGAGCAGGTGATCGGCAGCACGATCCGCACGAAGTTCGAGCTGCGCGACGGGCAGCCGGTGCTGATCCGCCTGCCGGAGATCGACTTCGTCGACGACAAGGCCGGCAAGCCGGTCGGCATCCTGCGGCACATCGGGCGGCGCCCGATCGCCGCGTTCGGCAACTCCGACGGCGACCTGCAGATGCTGCAGTGGACGGCCGCGGGGCCGGGGGCGCGGCTGGCCGCGATCATCCGTCACACCGACGGCGTGCGCGAGTGGGCGTACGACCGTGCCTCGAAGGTCGGGCGTCTGGACAAGGCGCTCGGCGAGGCCGCGGCGCGCGGCTGGACGGTCGTCGACATGGAGCAGGACTGGCGCCGGGTCTTCGCGTTCGAGCCGCGCTGAGCGGCTGCGGCGCGCTGGCGCCCGTCGCCTGAATCCGGTGCGGCAGCCGGGTCCGGCGACGATCCGGACACCTTGCGGTCCGGGCGGCACTCGCGGCGCGGGCGATGGCGCATCGGGTCCGGCGGACGGCAGCGCTTCGGCTACCATGATCGGCCTGTCCCAGCCTGGCTCGCACCGTTGGAACACAGCATCGGTCCGGTCCTCACCCGTCTCGTCGGCTGCCTCGCAGCCGGCCTGCTGGCGACCGCCTCGAGCCTCGCCGCCGAGGACCCCGCGACCAGGGGTCCCACCACGCCCTGGCGGGTTGCGATCCTGCTGGGCAGCGACCCGGGCCTGCCCGCCATGCACGAGCTCGACCGGTCGTTCCGCCGGACGCTGCAGGCGGCCGCGCCCGCCGGGGCCACCTTCTTCACCGACACGCTGGACGCCTATCGCTTCGACTATCGCGAGCTGGCGCCCGAGTTCCTCGCGCTGCAGCGCCGCAAGTACGCCGGCCAGCCCGTCGACCTGGTGGTCGGCCTCGGCGAGCGGGCGATCGATGCGGTACGCGATCAGCGCGACGCGCTGTGGCCCGGGGTACCGGTGGTCCTCGCCGGCCTCGACGAACCGACGGTCGAGCGGGCGCGCGTGCCCGTCGGCGCACTCCAGTCGTTCTGGCAGATCGACGTCGACGGCACGCTCGCGCTGATCGAGCGGCTGCAGCCCGGCGCCACGCGGCTGGTCGTCGTGAGCGGTGATGCGGACGCCGACCGGGCGCTGGCCGCCCGGGTCGCCGCGCTCGCCGAGACCCGCGGTCGCTGGTCCGTCGAGCCGTGGTCGGGACTCCCCATCGAGGACCTGCTCGGGCGCGCCGGCCGGCTCGGGCCGGACACCGCGCTCTTCTTCACGAACATGGGCCGCGACGCGAACGGACGCACCACGTTCCCGGCCGAGGCGCTGCCGCAGATCGCCGCGGCCTCGGGCGCACCGGTCTACGGGGTCTTCGGCAGCTTCGTGGGCCGCGGTCTGGCCGCGGGCGGCGTCGTGGACTTCGAGGCCGCCGGCCGACAGGCCGCCGGGCTGGCGATCGCGCTGCTCGAAGGCCGGCCGCCGCCCACGGCGACGCCGACCGCCACCACGCGCTGCACCGCGGACCTCGGCCTGCTCGCCCGCCACGGCCTCGACGCCAGCGCGCTCCCGGCGGACTGCGCCACGACCAACGCGCCGCGCAGCCCGTGGACCGAGTACCGCGGCTTCGTGCTGGCCGCGGGCGCGGTGGTCGCCGCCCAGGCGCTCACGATCGGCGGCCTCCTCATGCAGCGCCGCCGCCGGCACCAGGCCGAGGCCGATGCCGACCAGCGCCGGCACGAGCTCGCGCGCGCCATGCGGTTCGCGGCGATGGGCGAGCTCACCGCCTCGATCGCCCACGAGATCAACCAGCCGCTGGGAGCGATCCTCAGCAATGCCGATGCGGCGCAGATGATGCTGCAGGCCGGCGGTGCGTCGACCGAGGCGCTGCGCGAGATCCTCGCCGACATCCGGCGCGACGACCTGCGCGCGCACGAGGTGATCCGCAGGCTGCGGGCGCTGCTCGAGAAGCACGAGGTGAGTCATGTGCCGGTCGAGCTTCATGCGACGCTGCTCGATGCGATCGCGCTGATCGAACCCGAGGCGAGGCGTCGCGGCGTGGTGCTCGAGACCGCGTTCTCAGCGTCCGATGACCGCCTGCTGGGGGATCCGGTCCAGCTGCAGCAGGTGCTGCTCAACCTCGCGATCAACTCGATGGACGCGATGGCGCCGACCGCGGCGGCCTCGCGCCGGCTGTCGATCGCCACCGAGGACCATGCCGACGGGCTGCTGCTGTCGGTCAGCGACCGCGGCACGGGCATCCCGGCGGGCGGGCACGAAACGGTGTTCGAGTCCTTCCACACGACCAAGACCCGGGGCATGGGGCTTGGCCTGCCGATCGTCCGGGCGATCGTCGAGGCCCATGGCGGGCACGTCACGCTGGCACCGCGGCACGGCGGCGGGACGGTCGCCAGCGTGCGGCTGCCGGGGCGCCTGCCGATCGACGGCGCACGACATGCCCCGGCATCGGCCACCGTGTCGCTCGCCGCCGGATGAGCAGCACGGGCACGCCCCTCCTCGTGCACGTCGTCGACGACGACGAGGCGATGCGCGTCGCGCTCACCCGCCTGCTCACCGCGGCCGGTTACGCGACGCGGGCCTACGGGTCGGCGGGGGCCTTCCTGATCGCCGCCGACACCGAGCCCGAGGGCTGCCTGGTGCTCGACCTCCACATGCCCGGCCCAGATGGCCTCGCGCTGCACGACGCACTGCGCCAGCGCGGCTGGACGGTGCCCACGGTGTTCCTGACCGGGCGCGGCGACATCCCGAGCAGCGTGCGGGCGCTGAAGGCCGGTGCCAGCGACTTCCTGACCAAGCCGGTGCGCAGCGAGGTGCTGCTCGAGGCCGTGCGCGTGGCGATCGAAGCCGACGCCCCCCGGCGGGCCGGGCGCGAACGGCGCCGGCTGGCGCGCACCCGCTTCGGATCGCTCGATGCGCGCGAGCGCACGGTGCTGCGCCGCGTCGTGCAGGGCGCGCTCACCAAGCAGATCGCCTGGGAGCTCGGGGTCAGCGAACGCACGGTGAAGGCGGACCGGGCGTCGGTCATGCGCAAGATGGGCGCGGCGTCCCTGCCCGAGCTGGTGCTGCTGGCCGAAGAACTGGATCCGGGCGACGTGACGCCGCCCGCCTGAGCGCGGTCGCGCGACGGCGGGTCGCCACCGTGCACCTCGCAGGCCGCCGACCGGCCGCGGCCGGACGACACGCGGACAGGACCTCGCGCCGGACGGCCGATGGTGTCGCGGGCGACGTCGGCTACCATCGAAGGCATCATGATCAGCGCCCCCTTCGCCCTGTTCGCGGAGCTCCCGCCGCCCGCCATCGTCGCGCTCGCCTCGGTGTTCGGGCTGCTCGTCGGCAGCTTCCTCAACGTCGTCATCCACCGGGTGCCGAAGATGATGGAGGCCGACTGGGCCGCCCAGGCGGCGGAGCTGCGTGGCGAGGCGGCGGTCGAGCGGCCCCGCTACAACCTGGTGGTGCCGCGCTCCGCCTGCCCGCACTGCGGCACCCAGATCACCGCGCTGCAGAACGTGCCGGTGATCTCCTGGCTGCTGCTGCGTGGCCGCTGCGGCCATTGCGCGGCGCCCATCCCGGCCCGCTACCCCTTCGTCGAGCTGCTCACCGGCGTGCTGGCCGGCTGCGCGATCGCCGTCCACGGTCCGAGCGCGGCGGGCCTGGGCGCGATGCTGCTCACGTTCTTTCTGGTCGCGCTCGCCTTCATCGACCTCGACACCCAGCTGCTGCCCGACGACCTCACGCTGCCCCTGCTCTGGCTCGGCCTGCTGTTCAACCTCGGCGGCACCTTCGTGTCGATCGGTGACGCGGTGCTGGGCGCGATGGTCGGCTATGGCATCCTCTGGACCATCTTCTGGGCGTTCAAGCTCGCCACCGGCAAGGAAGGGATGGGCTACGGGGACTTCAAGCTGCTGGCCGCACTCGGTGCATGGTTCGGCTGGACCGCGATCCCCGCGATCATCCTGCTCGCCTCGGCGGTGGGGGCGACGGTGGGCATCGCGATGATCCTGTTCGCACGGCACAAGCGCGAGGTGCCGATCCCCTTCGGACCGTACCTGGCCGGCGCGGGTCTGCTCGCGCTCTACTTCGCGCGGCCGCTCGGCGGCCTCTTCGGTCTTGCCTGAGGCGGGCGCCCGTCGCGCTCCGGTGATCGGCCTCACGGGCGGGATCGGCAGCGGCAAGAGCACCGTCGCCGACCGGCTGGTCGCGCACGGCGCCGCGCTGGTCGACACCGACGCGATCGCCCACGCGCTCACCGCACCCGGCGGCGACGCGATCGAGCCGATCCGCGCCGCATTCGGCGACGGCGTGGTCGCGCCCGACGGTCGGATGGACCGTGCCGCGATGCGGGCCCTCGCCTTCTCGGACCCGGGCGCACGCAAGCGTCTCGAGGCCATCCTGCATCCGATGATCCGCGCGCGCACGCAGGCGGGCATCGAGGCGGCCGTGCGCGAAGGCGCGCCCTACGTGATCGTGGCCGTGCCGCTGCTCGTCGAGTCCGGCGACTGGCGTGGCCGCTACGACCGCGTGCTGGTGGTCGACTGTCCGCCCGAGGTCCAGATCGAACGCGTCATCGCGCGCAGCGCGCTGCCGCGCGCGCAGGTCGAATCGATCCTCGCCGCGCAGGCCTCGCGCGCGCAGCGCCTGGCGGCCGCCGACGACGTGATCGACAACGGCGGCGCACCCGATGCGCTCGATGCGCAGGTCGCGCGCCTCCATGCGGCGTACGCTGGTTTGTCAAGGTCAGTCGAATGATTCAAAATGGGTCGTCCCCCTCGACGGACCGGCACAGGAACGTCCCCGCGTTGACTCTCTACGAATACCCGCTCAACGAACGGATCCGGACCCTGCTGCGGCTCGAGGACCTGTTCACCCGGTTCGACCACTTCGCAGGACAGCCGGGCGCGCTCGAGCACCATGTCGCGCTGACCACGCTGTTCGAGATCCTCGAGGTGGCCTCGCGGGCCGACCTGAAGTCCGACCTGCTGCAGGAGCTCGAGCGTCAGCGCCAGACGCTCATCGCCTTCCGCGACAATCCGAACGTCTCGCTGGCCGCGCTCGAACGGGTGCTGGCCGACATCGACGGTGCCTCGCAGCTGCTCAACAGCGCGACCGGCAAGACCGGGCAGCACCTGCGCGACAACGAGTGGCTGATGAGCATCCGCAGCCGCGCCATCATCGCCGGCGGCACCTGCGAGTTCGATCTGCCCTCGTACCACGCGTGGCTGAACCGTTCGCCCGAGGCGCGCCTGCGCGACATCGCGATGTGGTCGTCACCGTTCCGCGCGCTGCGCGATGCACTGGTGATCGTGCTCCAGCTGCTGCGCGAGTCGGCACAGCGCACCGTCGTGTCGACCCACAAGGGCAGCTACCAGCAGACGCTCGGCGGCAAGGTCTACCAGATGCTGCAGATCCGCGTCGACCCGGCCAGCGGCGCGATCCCCGAGATCTCGGCGAACAAGTACATGCTCTGGATCCGCTTCACGTCCCAGGACGGCGACCTGCGGCCCAAGCCCTTCGAGGGCGACGTCGAGTTCGAGCTCGCGCTCTGCAACCTCTAGCCGTCGCGGCGAGCGGCCGCAGCGCCGCACGCCGCACACCGATCCCCGCACGCCCCCCACGATGACCGCGATCGTCGACTGCCCCGTCTGCCGGCGCAAGACCGAGTTCTCGCCGGCCAACCGCTGGCGCCCGTTCTGCTCCGAGCGCTGCAAGCTGATCGACCTCGGCCAGTGGGCGGCCGGTGACTACGTCATCCCCGGCGACCCGCCGGACCCCGAACAGCCGTCCGACGCGTCCGCCGTCCCGCCGACGCGCGACTGATCAGGACCAGGCGGCGCGCATCGACGCGACGCCGTGTGCACCGGCGGCCTCGGCACGTGAGAGGTCGCCCGCGTCGAGCCCCCCCAGCGCATACACCGGCAGCGGCGTGGCCGCGATCTCGCGCGTCAGCCCGTCGAAGCCGAGCGTGGGCGCGCCCGGATGGCTGGCCGTCGGGCTCACCGGGCCGAGCACGGCGAAGTCGCAGCCGAGCGCATCGGCGCGGACGAGCTCGTCGGCGCCGTGGCAGGACGCGGCGACCTGCCGCACGCGCGGCCGCAGCGTGGCCGCCGCCAGGTCGCGCGCGGTCAGGTGGATGCCGTCGACCGCCCGGGCGAACGAGGGCGGATGGCGGCTGCTGACCAGGACCTGCAGCGGACGCGTCCGACGCCAGTCGCGCAGCCGCGCGAAGAGCCGCAGCAGGTCCGCCTCGGGCAGATCGGGTTCGCGCAGCTGGAGCAGCAGCGGTGCCGGCGCACGCGTGTCCGCGAGCGCATCGAGCGCACGCCCGAGTGCGCGTTCGAACGCGTCGACGCCGAGCTCTGCCGCGCACGAGATCCGATAGAGCGGCGGGAGCCTCAGCCAGCCGATCGGTGCGATCGACGCGGGCAGCAGCGGCGCGAGGTCGATCGCGTGCAGCGCACGCCAGGCCAGCGCCTGCCCCTCGCGCGGCCGCGGCTCGCCCCGCCAGCGTCGCACGCGACGAAACCACAGGCGCACCGTCGCATGGGCATAGGCGTGGCCGCGGACGACCCAGGGCGTCGACTCGACGTCGTCGAGGCCGAGCTCCTCGTGCAGCTCGCGGGCGAGCGCATCGGCGACCGACTCGCCGGCCTCGAGCTTGCCCCCCGGGAACTCCCACCAGCCGGCGTACGGCTTGCCGGCCGGGCGCTGCCCGATCAGCACCGCGCCGTCGTCGCGCAGCACGACACCGACCGCCACGTCGACGACGGGCACGGGCGGGACGGCGTCGGTGCGGGGGACGGTCACGACGGAGGTCGCAGGGACCGCGAGCCGGCCGGGGTCGGCGCGCGCGGGCTCAGCGCGACGGGGTGCGCGCGGTGCGCTTCGAAGCCGTCGCGGGCTTCGGCGCGGCCGCGGACTTCGTCGCCGTGGCGGGCCGGGCCGACTTCGTGCCCTTCGCGGCGTTCGCGCCCTTCGTGGCCTTCGCAGACGTCGCGGCCTTCCCGGCCTTCGCGGCCCTCGGCTGCGCCTGCTCCTCGCCGTCGCCGCCCGCCCAGTCGCGTGCGAACTGCCAGGCGACCCGTCCCGAGCGCGAGCCGCGCTCGAGCGCCCAGCGCAGCGCGTCGCCACGCGCCGCCTCGATCTGCGCGGGGCTGCAGCCGAAGTGCCCGAGCCAGTGCGCGACCACCACCAGGTAGTCGTCCTGGCGGAACGGATAGAACGCCACCCACAGTCCGAAGCGCTCGGAGAGCGAGATCTTCTCCTCCGAGGTCTCGCCCGGATGGATCTCGCCGTCCTCGGTGTGCTTGGCCGCGAGGTTCTCGCTCATCTTCTCGGGCATCAGGTGCCGACGGTTGCTGGTCGCGTAGATCAGCACGTTGTCGGACGCCGCGGCCACCGAGCCGTCGAGCGCGGTCTTGAGCGCCTTGTAGCCGGCCTCGCCTTCCTCGAAGGACAGGTCGTCGCAGTAGACGACGAACTTCTCGGGCCGGTCGGCGACCAGGTCGACGATGTCGGGCAGGTCGACGAGGTCGGCCTTGTCGACCTCGATCAGCCGCAGCCCCTCGGCCGCATGCGCGTTCAGGCAGGCCTTGATCAGCGAGGACTTCCCGGTGCCGCGCGAGCCGGTCAGCAGCACGTTGTTCGCGGGCAGGCCCTGGACGAAGTGGCGCGTGTTGCGCTCGATGAGGCGCTTGGGCTCGTCGATGTTCTGCAGGTCGTCGAGCGAGATCGACGAGCGGTGACGGACCGGCTGCAGCCACGACTGCCAGCCGAAGGCCGTCGGACGGCGCCGCCAGCGGAACGCGATCGACGCGTCCCAGTCGGGCTCGCTCGCGCGGGGCAGCAGCCCTTCCACGCGGGCGAGCAGGGTCTCGGCGCGCTCGGTGAGGCGCTGGATGGCTTTGGTGTCGAAGAGCATCGGCGGGTCAGGAACGGTAGTCGGCGTTGATCGACACGTAGTCGTGCGACAGATCGCAGGTCCAGACGGTGGTCGAGGCGGTGCCGCGATCGAGCGACACCCGCACCGTGATCTCGGCCTGCTTCATCACCCGCTGGCCGTCCTCCTCGCGGTAGGCTGGATGGCGCCCGCCACGGGTGGCGACATGCACGTCGTCGAGCCAGAGGTCGATGCGGGCGGGATCGAGGTCCTCGATGCCCGCGTAGCCGATCGCGCAGAGGATGCGGCCGAGGTTCGGGTCGGAGGCGAAGAACGCGGTCTTGACGAGCGGCGAGTGTGCGATCGCATAGGCGACGGCGGCGGCCTCGTCGGCGGTGCCGGCGCGCTCGACGGTGACCGTGATGAACTTGGTCGCGCCCTCGCCGTCGCGCACGATCGCCTGCGCGAGTTCGCGGGCGACCTCGATGATCGCGGCCTTGAGCGGCGCGGCCGAGGCATCGGCCTCGTCGGCCACCGACACCTCGCCGGCACCGGTCGCGATCAGCACGAAGGAGTCGTTCGTCGAGGTGTCGCCGTCGATGGTGATGCGGTTGAAGCTCGCATCGGCGGCCTCGCGCACCCACTTCGCGAGCAGCGGCTGCGGCACGCCCGCATCGGTGGCCACGAAGCCGAGCATGGTCGCCATGTTCGGGCGGATCATGCCGGCGCCCTTCGAGATGCCGGTGACGGTCGCGGTGCGCCCGCCGATCGTGATGCGGCGCGACGCCGCCTTCGGCATCGTGTCGGTGGTCATGATCGCCTCGGCGGCGACGCTCCAGTGGTCGGCGCGCAGGTCGGCACGGGCCGCAGGCAGCCCGGCGACCAGGCGATCGACGGGCAGCGGCTCGAGGATCACGCCGGTGGAGAAGGGCAGCACCTGCCCCGGCTCGCAGCCGAGCAGCGCGGCGACCGCCTCGCAGGTGCGGCGCGCGGCCGCCAGGCCCGGCTCGCCGGTGCCCGCGTTCGCATTGCCGGTGTTGACGACGATGGCACGGATCTCGGCGCCGGCGGCGAGATGCTCGCGGCAGACCGTCACCGGTGCCGCGCAGAAGCGGTTGCGAGTGAAGACCCCGGCCGCGGTCGCGCCGGGCGCCAGACGCGCGAGCAGCACGTCGCGGCGGTTCGGCTTGCGGATCGCGGCCTGCGCGGTGCCGAGCTCGAGGCCGGCGACCGGATGGAGGCGCGAAGGGTCCAGGGGGGCGAGATTGACGGGCATCGCAGGCTCTCGGGCGGGCGTGCGCGAGACGCGCGCGGGAGCCGCGATTGTACTGCCCCGTCGCGGGGCCTCCGGCCCGCCGGCCGGGCGCTCAGCCCAGGAACCCGCGGATCGCGGCGATCGTCTCGGCCGGTGCGCTGACGTGCGGGCAGTGACCGGTCGCCTCCATCCGGATCAGCGTGTCGGCCGGCATGTGCGCATGCATCCAGCGGCCGACCTCGGGCGGCACCACCGCGTCGTCGCGGCACTGCAGCGTCAGCGACGGCACCTGCAGCCGCGGCACCGCGTCGCGATGGTCGGACAGGAAGGTCACGCGACCGAAATGCTTCGCGATCGTCGGCTCGCTGCGGCAGAAGCTCTCGCGCAGCTCGTCGGCGAGTTCGGGGCGCTCCGGGTTGCCCATGAACACCGGCGCCATCGCACGGGCCCAGCCGTCGTAGTCGGTCTGCATCAACGCGAGCAGGCTGTCGATCTCGTGCGGCTCGAAGCCGCCCCGGTAGTCGCCGTCGTTCACGTAGCAAGGCGACGGCGTCAGCAGCACCAGCCGCTCGAAGTACTCGGGGTGCGAGACCGCGGCCAGCAGGCCGATCATCGCGCTCACCGAGTGGCCGACGTAGGTCACCCGCGGCAGGCCCAGCGCGCGGACGATCTCCAGGAGATCCGCCGCATAGCCGTGCAGCGTGCCGTACTTCGCGGCGCTGTAGTGGGACGGGTCGGTCGTGCAGGCACCGACGTGATCGAAGGTGACCACCCGCCGCGCGTCGAGGAACGCGGGGGCGACGTGCCGCCACATCCGCTGGTCGCAGCCGTAGCCGTGGGCGAAGAGGATGGTCCGGGAGCCATGTCCTTGGACGGTGACGTTGTTGCGGCGCAGGGCGTTCATCGGGTCTGGCACGTCGAGGAGGGCGTGCCGGCACCGACCGGACACATTCCCGAAAGGTACCGTCCGGCGGATGCCGCGGCCACCGGCGGCTTTCCGCAGACGTTCTGCGGCCATCCCCAATGGCCCGTCGCGACACGGTCGGGACACACTCGATCCGTCCTTCCCACCCGCCTCTGAACTCGCCCGGCTCGCGGCGCCCTCCCCCTCCCATCGCGCCCTGCTGCGCTCCGTCCCATGGACCTTCGTCGACCGACCTCGTCCGTCACCTGCAGTACCGCGCAGCGCGCCGCCCCCGGCGATCCGTGCTCGATGAAGCGCGATGCGGACGCCGCGCGGCTGCGGCTCTACGAGTCGCTGCCCGACGGCGTGCTGGTCGTGCGCGACGACGGCGTGATCGTGTTCGCCAACGAGGCCGCCACCGCCCTGCTCGGCGCGGCCGACCCCGCCCGCCTCACCGGCCTGGCGGTCGACGTGCTGATCGCGCCGTCGCGCATGACCGGCCCCTCGCTGCGCGGCACCTTCGCCGGCCTGGGCAGCCGGCCGCAGACGCTGGAGCTCGAATGCATGCGGCTCGACGGCGTGGGCTGCGTGATCGAGGCCTCGGTGTCGCGCACCGACTTCGGCGGACGGCCGGCGCACCAGGCGCTGCTGCGCGACGCGACCGAGCGCCGCATGAAGGAGAGCCTCGCGGCCCGGACCCGCGAGGTGCTCGAGACGATGGCCGACGGTGCACCGCTCGCCACGGTCCTGCTGACGGTCTGCACGTCGATCGAGCGGATGCTCGGCGGCAGCGCCCGCTGCGGGATCACGCTGCTCGATCCGGAGCGGCGCAGGCTGCAGGCGACGGTCTCGGGCACGCTGCCCGCGGCCATCGGCGAGGCGATGTACGGGCTGGAGATCGGTCCCGCGAGCGGGGCCTGCGGCGCCGCCGTGTTCCTGGACCGGCGCGTCATCGTCGAGGACATGGACGCCGACCCGATCTGCGTCGCCCGACGCTGCGGCGCGGTACCGCACGGACTGCGCGCCTGCTGGGCCACGCCGCTGCACGACGCCGACGGTCGCGCGGCCGGGACCTTCTCGGTCTTCCACGACACCCCGCAGCGACCCGGCGAGGCGGAGCTCGCCGTCGTCGACGCCTTCGTGCGGCTCGCCGAAGAGGCCCTGCATCGCACCACGCTGCGCGAGCGCATGCAGCGCGACCGCATCCGGCACGAGTCCGTGCTGCAGGCCGTGGGCGCCGCGGTGCTGGTCTTCCGGGGCGACTGGCGGCTGGCGAGCTGGAACGCGGGCGCAGGGCGGCTGCTGGGGCTGGACGACGCCGGACTCGCCGGCCTCGACGCACAGCGCCTGCTGGCGGGCGCCATCGGCGAGGACGGCGCACCGCTCGGTCGCGACGAATCGCCGATCGACCGCTGCGTCACCTCCCGTGCGCCGCAGCGCGACCGCGTGCTGGGCCTGCTCGGCGCCGATGGCCGTCGACGCTGGGTCACCGTCAACGTCCAGCCGGTGCCCGCCTCGCACGACGAGCCCGACGACGACAGCGTCGTGTGCTGCCTGGCCGACGTGACCGAGATCAAGGTCGCCCAGCAGCGGCTCGAGCAGCTCGCCCGCACCGACGTGCTGACCGGTCTGCCGAACCGGCTCTTCCTGCAGGCCGAGACCGCGAGGCTGGTCGCCGTCGCCGGCCGCGAGGGCGGCGGGCTCGGCATGCTGATGCTGGACCTCGACGGCTTCAAGCACGTCAACGACACCCTCGGTCATGCCGCCGGAGACGCGCTGCTGATCGACGTCTCGCAGCGCATCGAGCGGGCGATCGACGGCGGCGACCTGCTCGCACGACTCGGTGGCGACGAGTTCGTTGTCCTGACCCGTCGCAGCGGCGACTCGGACGCCCTGCACGCGCTCGCCCGGCGCATCGCCGGCGCGCTCGCCGCCCCGTTCGAGGTCGGCGGCACCGAGGTCTTCGTGAGCGCCGCGGTCGGCGGCGGGGTCTATCCGCTGCACGCGGCCACGCCCGAGGCGCTGTTCCGGTGCGCCGACGCCGCGATGTACCGTGCCAAGCGGTCCGGACGGGGCCAGGTCGAGATGTTCGGCCCCGAGCTCGCCGCGCCCCGCATCAACCGGATCACCGTCGAGTGCGACCTGCGCCGGGCGCTCGAGCGCGGCGAGTTCGAGCTGCACTACCAGCCTCGCTGGCGTGCGGTCGACGGCACGATGGCCGGCGTCGAGGCGCTGATCCGATGGCGCCATCGCGAGCGCGGGCTGGTGTCGCCGGGCGACTTCGTGCCGCTGGCCGAGGAGACCGGCCTGATCGTGCCGATCGGACGCTGGGTGCTCGACGAGGCCTGCCGTCAGACCGCAGCCTGGCGGGCCGCGGGCGTGGCCGTGCCCTCGGTCGCGGTCAACGTGTCGGCCGCGCAGTTCTCCACCGAGCTCTTCGCCGCGACCGTGCCCGGGCTGCTGCGCCGGCACGGCCTGGATGCCGCGGACATCGAGCTCGAGATCACCGAGACGGTGATGATGCGCCAGCTCGACGACGGCGAGGCCGAGGCGATCCAGGCCCTGCGTGACCGAGGCCTGAAGCTGCTGCTCGACGACTTCGGCACCGGCTACTCCTCGATGTCGTACCTGCAGCGCTTCCCGCTGGACGGGCTGAAGATCGACCGCTGCGTCGGGTCCCGCCTGCCCCAGGCGCGCGATGCGCGCGCGATCGTCGAGGCGATCGTGGGCCTGTCGCGCGAGCTGTCGATCGTCAGCATCGCCGAAGGCGTCGAGACCGAGGAACAGGCGGCGTGGCTGCGGCGCGCCGGCTGCAACGAGCTGCAGGGCTTCCTCTACGCACGGCCGATGCGGCCGTCGCGGATCGCGGCCCTGCTGGCGACCGGGAAGAACGTCACCCCGGTGCTCGCCGACCACTTCTGAGGCCCGCTGCGCCCGTCCCCGCCTCCGACGGGCGACCGGCCGGCGCGTGCGATGTGCCGGACGCCTACTGCGTCACGTCCGGCCGCCCCGGGCGTCGCTACACTCGGTGCGATGGCGATCTTCACCACCCACCTGTTCTGGGCCTACGGCAGTCTGAGCCGGCTCGAGACGCTGTCGGTGCGCAGCTTCGTCGCCCAGGGCTATGCGCCGACCGTCTGGAGCTACGGCGACCTGCCGAACGCCCCCGCGGGCTGCACCGTGCGCGACGCCCGCGAGGTGCTGCCGGAGTCGGCGGTGTTCAAGAACAAGGCCGGCTCGTACGCGAGCTTCGCCGACCTGTTCCGCTACGAGCTGCTGCAGCGCTTCGGCGGGCTGTGGTCCGACACCGACGTCATCGCCGTCGCACCGGCCTCGTCCCTGCCCGATGTGCCCTTCCTCGTCACCGAGCGGTGGCGGGACGGCAGCCCGATGAAGGCGGCCGTGAAGTCGCTGGCGCGCAAGGCGCTGGGCATCCAGCGCCCGCCGCGGATCAACAACAACGTGATCTTCGTGCCGCGGCCGCAGGAAGGCGACCTGATCGACCTCGCGCTCGCCTATGCGCGGCGCTTCCCCAAGGACCGCGTCGTGTGGTCCGAGCTCGGGCCCGAACTGCTGACGGCGATCGTGCGGATCCATGCGACCCATGAGTTCACGCTGCAGCCGCCGGCCTACGCGAACCCGATCCCGCACTGGGAATGTCCTGCCCGCCTGCTCGCGCCGAACGGCACGATGCCCGAGGGCACCGCGTTCCTGCACTGCTACAACGAGACCTGGCGCGAGGCGAAGATCGACAAGAACGCGCCCTTCCCGAAGGGCAGCCTGATGGCCGACCTGGCGGAGCGCTACCTCTAGCCGACCGCGTGCGGCGGGGCGGCTACTTCAGCTGCCCGTGGCACTGCTTGAACTTGCGGCCGCTGCCACAGGGGCAGGGATCGTTGCGGCCGACCTTCGTGCCGAAGCGCCGGAACGGCGCCTCCTTGTCGTCGTCGGGCAGCGCCGGCGCCTCCTGGACCGCGAGGGCCACCGACTCGGGGTCGGCATCGGGTGCGGCCGAGAACTCGGCATGCGTGTACGAGGCCTGGGTGTACGCGGACTCGGCCTGCGCTTCGACCTGCTGCTCGACCTGCTGCGCCTCCTCGGCCGACTGGATCCTGACGTTCATCAGGATCTTGACGACCTCGTTGCGGATGTTCTGCAGCATCGACTCGAACAGCTCGAAGGCTTCGCGCTTGTATTCCTGCTTCGGATTCTTCTGCGCGTAGCCGCGCAGGTGGATGCCCTGACGCAGGTGGTCGAGCGCCGACAGGTGCTCGCGCCAGCGCTGGTCGATCGACTGCAGCATGATCGAGCGCTCGAAGCCCGCGAAGCTCTCGCGGCCGACGGCCTCGACCTTCTCGGCATAGCGCGCATCGGCCGCCTTGATCACGGCGGCGAGCAGATCCGCATCGCTCGCATCGCCCTCGAGCATCGCGGCGAGCGGCACCTCGAGCCCCCAGTCGTCGCGCAGCTCGGCCTCGAGCCCGGGGATGTCCCACTGCTCGGCGACGCTCTCCTCGGGGACCCGCTGGCGGAAGATCTCGGTGAAGACGCCGTGGCGCAGCCCGCCGAGCAGCTCCACGGTGTCGGTGGTCTCGAGCAGCTCGTTGCGCTGCTGGTAGATGACCTTGCGCTGGTCGTTGGCGACGTCGTCGTACTCGAGCAGCTGCTTGCGGATGTCGAAGTTGCGCGCCTCGACCTTGCGCTGCGCGCTCTCGATCGAGCGCGTGACCATGCCGGCCTCGATCGCCTCGCCCTCGGGCAGCTTCAGGCGATCCATGATCGCCTTGAGCCGGTCGCCGGCGAAGATCTTCAGCAGCGGATCGTCCATCGACAGGTAGAACCGCGACGAGCCCGGGTCGCCCTGCCGGCCCGATCGGCCGCGCAGCTGGTTGTCGATGCGGCGCGACTCGTGGCGCTCGGTGCCGATGATGTGCAGGCCGCCGGCGGCGACGACCTGATCGTGCAGCGCCTGCCAGCCGGAACGCAGCGCCTCGGACTGCGCCTGCTTCGCGCTGTCGTCGAGGCCCTCGCGGGCCATCAGCTGGTCGATCTGCTTGCCGGCGTTGCCGCCGAGCACGATGTCGGTGCCGCGGCCCGCCATGTTGGTGGCGATCGTGATCGTGTGCGGCCGGCCGGCCTCGGCGACGATCTGCGCCTCCTGCGCGTGCTGCTTGGCGTTGAGCACGTTGTGCGGCAGCTTCGCCGCCTGCAGCATCCCCGACAGCAGCTCCGAGTTCTCGATCGAGGTGGTGCCCACCAGCACCGGCTGGCCGCGCTGGTGGCAGTCCTGGATGTCGGCCAGGATCGCGTCGTACTTCTCCTTGGCGGTGCGGAAGACCTGGTCCTGGCGGTCCTTGCGGACCATCGGGCGGTGGGTCGGGATCAGCACCGTCTCGAGGCTGTAGATCTCCTGGAACTCGTAGGCCTCGGTGTCGGCCGTGCCCGTCATGCCGGCGAGCTTGCCGTACATGCGGAAGTAGTTCTGGAAGGTGATCGACGCGAGGGTCTGGTTCTCGGACTGGATCCGGACGCCTTCCTTGGCCTCGACCGCCTGGTGCAGGCCGTCGGACCAGCGCCGCCCGGCCATCAGCCGGCCGGTGAACTCGTCGACGATGATCACCTCGTCGTCCTGCACGACGTACTGCTGGTCGCGGAAGAACAGCGTGTGCGCGCGCAGCGCCACCGTCAGGTGGTGCATCGACAGGATGTTCGCCGCGTCGTAGAGGCTCGCGCCCTCGGGCAGGATGCCGAGCTGCGTCAGCAGCTTCTCGGCCTTCTCGTGGCCGGCCTCGGAGAGGTGGACCTGGTGCGCCTTGCGGTCGACCCAGTAGTCGCCGGGCGGATCGGGCTCGTTGGTCTTCGGCTCCGCGGCCATCGCCGTCAGCAGCGGCGGGACCTGGTTCATCCGGACGTAGAGCTCGGTGTGGTCCTCCGCCTGGCCCGAGATGATCAGCGGCGTGCGGGCCTCGTCGATCAGGATCG
>CAIUGQ010000720.1 GCA_903898725.1 uncultured Burkholderiales bacterium
TGGACGGAGGCGGTGCTCTCCTTCATCGCCTCCTCCTGGATCACGCGCAGCATGTGCAGCGCGGAGGATTCGATGTCGCGGATCACGCCGGTGCCGTTGCAGCGCGGGCAGGTGATGTGCGTGCCTTCGTTCAGCGCCGGGCGCAGCCGCTGGCGCGACAGCTCCATCAGGCCGAAGCGGGAGATCTTGCCCGCCTGGACCCGCGCGCGGTCGTGGTGCAGGGCGTCCTTGACGCGCTGCTCGACCTCACGCTGGTTCTTGGCGTTCTCCATGTCGATGAAGTCGATGACGATCAGCCCGCCGAGATCGCGCAGCCGCATCTGGCGCGCGGCTTCCTCGGCCGCCTCGAGGTTCGTGCGGAACGCCGTCTCCTCGATGTCCGAGCCGCGGGTGGCCCGGGCGGAGTTGACGTCGATCGCGACCAGCGCCTCGGTGTGGTCGATCACGATCGCACCGCCCGAAGGCAGCGGCACGAGACGCGAGTACGCGGTCTCGATCTGGTGCTCGATCTGGAAGCGCGAGAACAGCGGCGTCGGATCTTTGTAGCGCTTGACCCGCCCGACCGTGTCCGGCATCACGTGACCCATGAACTGCCGGGCCTGTTCGTAGATGTCGTCGGTGTCGATCAGGATCTCGCCGATGTCCGGCGTGAAGTAGTCTCGGATCGCCCGGATCACCAGGCTCGACTCCTGGTAGATCAGGAACGCGCCGGTCGAGGAGCCGGCCGCGCCATCGATCGCGCGCCAGAGCTGCATCAGGTAGTTCAGGTCCCACTGCAGCTCTTCCTGCGTGCGACCGATGCCGGCGGTGCGGGCGATCAGGCTCATGCCCGAGGGCAGCTCGAGCCGGTCCATGATCTCGCGCAGTTCCTGTCGATCCTCGCCCTCGACCCGGCGCGAGACGCCGCCACCGCGCGGGTTGTTCGGCATCAGCACCAGGTAGCGGCCGGCGAGCGACACGTAGGTCGTCAGTGCCGCGCCCTTGTTGCCGCGCTCTTCCTTGTCGACCTGGACCAGCAGCTCCTGGCCTTCGGCGATCGCGTCCTGGATGCGCGCCTTGGAGGCCTCGACACCCGGCTTGAAGTACGACTTGGAGATTTCCTTGAAGGGCAGGAAGCCGTGCCGCTCTTCGCCGTAGCTGACGAAGCAGGCCTCGAGACTGGGCTCGACCCGGGTGACGACACCCTTGTAGATGTTGCTCTTGCGGGATTCGTGGCCAGCCGACTCGATGTCGAGGTCGATCAGCTTCTGGCCGTCAACGATCGCGACGCGCAACTCTTCCGAGTGCGTCGCGTTGAACAGCATGCGTTTCATCCAATATCTCCGACTCGCGCAACCGGCGTGGTGCGCGTGGCCAGCGGATCAACGCACGAATGCCGGTCTAACGCCTGGAGCGTGTCCGGCCAAAACGCCTCGGACCCGGGCAGCGTGCGCGCAGCCCGCGACCCGAAGGGGATCGGCGGCTTCGTGTGTTCACGTCGGGCGCTGCATGGGTGGTTGGATGGGCGAGGAGCCTGGGGCGCGGACGCCGGCGCCTGTGGCCGGCCGCCCGGGCCGGACTGGCCTCGGGACTCGTTTTGTTGATTCTTGCGTCGGTTCCGCGCGCCGAACCATTCGGCGCCGCGCTTGTTCGATATGTTGCCTGGCTAGGGGTACCGTCGCCCGTCACCGCTACAATGCGGCGGGACGATCATTCGGATCCGTCGGCTTCGCAACGGCGCAAAGTATAGCAAGATGAATGCCTTAGCGGCAAAACCTGAGGCACCGTCTTCGACGGGCCAGCGACCGGCGCCCGACGTGCGGTACGTGACGATCGACGAGGCGCACGCCGGGCAGCGCCTGGACAACTTCCTGCTGGGGCAGCTCAAGGGCGTGCCCAAGAGCCACGTCTATCGCATCGTCCGCAGCGGCGAGGTCCGGGTCGACAAGGGGCGGGTGGCGCCGGAGCACCGACTGGTCATCGGCCAGATCGTCCGGATCCCTCCTGTGCGGACTGCGGCCCCCGAGGACCCCCGGCCGGTGCCGGGGCAGGAGTTCCCGATCCTCTTCGAGGACGACGCGCTCCTGGCGATCGACAAGCCACCCGGGGTGGCGGTGCACGGCGGCAGCGGGGTGAGCTTCGGCGTCATCGAGCAGCTGCGGGCGGCCCGCCCGGACGCGCGGCTGCTCGAGCTGATCCACCGCATCGACCGCGAGACCTCCGGCATCCTGCTGATCGCCCGCAAGCGCTCGGCCCTGACCGCGATGCACGACGCGATGCGCGCCGGCCATGTGCGAAAGCGCTACCTCGCGCTCGCCCTGGGCGACTGGTCGGGCCCGCAGCGGGCGCTGCGCTACCCGCTTCACAAGTTCGTGACCGCCGACGGCGAGAAGCGGGTGGTGGTGCGCGACGGCGGGCAGGAGTCCGGGACCCGGGTCAAGGCCCGCGCGCGGCTCGTGCACCCCCGCTACGGCCCGGTGTCGCTGCTCGAGTGCGACCTCGAGACCGGTCGGACCCACCAGATCCGGGTCCACCTCGCCCATGTCGGCCATCCGATCCTGGGCGACGACAAGTACGGCGACTTCGATCTTAACAAA
>CAIUGQ010000721.1 GCA_903898725.1 uncultured Burkholderiales bacterium
GCCAGCATGAAGCCCACGCCCTCGTGCCGGATCAGCGGCTGGCCGAACGCCTGCCGCCCGCGGGCGTACTCGGTCGCGATGTCGTGCGCGCGGCGGGCGGCGCCCAGCCAGCGCATGCAGTGCGTCAGGCGCGCCGGCACCAGACGCACCTGCGCGTAGCGAAAGCCCGCGCCGACCTCGCCCAGCACGTTCGCTGCCGGCACGCGCAGCTTCGTCAGACGCACCTGCGCGTGGCCGCCGCAGAAGCTCGAGTCCATCGAGTGGATCAGCCTCTCGATCTCGAAGCCGGGGGCGGGCAGGTCGGTCAGGAACATCGTCGCGCCGACGTCCTCGCCGTCGACGATCGTGCGCGCCATCACGATCGCGAAAGCCGCACCGTCGGCGCCGGTGATCAGCCACTTCTCGCCGTCGATGACGAAGTCGTCGCCGTCGCGGACCGCGGTGGTCGCGAGCAGCCCCGGGTCCGAGCCCGCGCCCGGTGCCGGCTCGGTCATGCAGAAGCACGAGCGCGTGGTGCCGGCAGCGAGCGGCGCGAGCCAGCGCGCCTGCTGCTCGGGCGTGGCCACCGAGGCCATCAGGTGCATGTTGCCCTCGTCGGGCGCCGCGCAGTGCAGCGCGATCGGGCCGAGCATCGAGTAGCCGGCCTCCTCGAAGACGATCGCGCGGCCGAAGTGGCCGAGCCCCAGGCCGCCCCACTTTTCCTCGACATGCGGCGCGAGCAGCCCGTGCTCGGCGGCGAGCCCGTTGAGCTGCCGGCGCATCGCGTCGGTGGGGCCGTGATCGGTGCGGCGCGGGTCGAGCTCGAAGGGCATCACCACCTCCCGCACGAACGCGCGGGTGCGGGCCTGCAGCTCGACGAGCTCGGGCGGAAGCGAGAAGTCCATGGGAGTGTCCGGAAGAGGTCTGCGGCCGATTCTGGTGGGCGGGGCGGGGGGCGTCAAACAGGACTCAGCGCGACACCACGATCCCCTCGCGCTCCCGATCCCACAGCAACGCCCGGCGCGCCAGCGCGTCCTGCTTGAGCTTGTACTTCTCGATCTTCTCGGTGGCGGTCTTGGGCAGCGCGTCGATGAACTCGACGAAGCGCGGCACCATGAAGTAGCTCATCGCGCCCGCCGCGAAGCGCACGACCTCGGCCTGCGTCACCGAATGCCCGGGCCGCAGCACGACGTAGACCATCACCTCGTCCTCGCTCAGCTCCGACGGCACCGGCACGGCGGCGACCTCGAGGATCGCCGGGTGACGCGAGAGGATCAGCTCGACCTCGTAGGCCGAGATGTTCTCGCCGCGGCGGCGGATCGCTTCCTTCTTGCGGTCGACGAACCAGAGGTAGCCGTCGGCGTCCACGCGGCCGCGGTCGCCGGTGCAGAACCAGCCGTCGACGAAGGCGCGCGCGCTTGCCTCGGGCATCGCGTAGTAGCCCTTCATCATCGTGCCGGGCAGCAGCGGCTTCATCAGGATCTCGCCGACTTCGCCCGCGGGCAGCTCGGTGCCGTCGTCGTCGACGATGCGCAGCAGGCTCGCCTCGCGGGGGTGCCCGGCGGAGCCTGCCTTGTCGGGGCGGTCGTCGGGGACGTAGGTGGTCACCGCGTAGTTCTCGGACATCGCGAAGAGCGAGGTGGCCTTGATGCCGTAGCGGTCCATGAAGCGCGCGGGCAGGTCCCGGGTCATCGGCACCAGCATCGCCTGGCGCACGCCGTGATCCCGATCCTGCGGGCCGGGCGGCAGCTGCAGCAGGATGTTGGTCATCGCGCCGAGCGAGTTGAACTGGGTGGCGCGGGCCTCGCGGATCTCGTCCCAGAAGCGGGTCGCCGAGAAGCGCGGCGACAGCGCGACGCACGCGTCGGCCCACAGCGCGGCGTAGCACGAGTACCAGAGCGCGTTGACGTGGAAGAGCGGCAGGCATGCATAGAGCACGTCGTCGCTGGTGTAGCCGTAGTCGATGGTCAGCGCCCGGCCGATGCCGTGCCCCTGCGACTGCGGGCACATCACGCCCTTGGACGGGCCGGTCGTGCCGGAGGTGTAGACGATGGTCTGCGTGTCGTCGTGGCGCACGGCGTCGAGCGGCGGGCGCGTCTCGTCGTCTGAGTCGAGCACGGCGAAGTCGACGGTGCGCGCGCCGGGCACGGTCAGCTCGGCATCGCCTCGCAC
>CAIUGQ010000722.1 GCA_903898725.1 uncultured Burkholderiales bacterium
CGGTCAGGAAGAAGCCGACGGCGTTATGGCCGTACCACCACTGGATCATCGCGTCCTGCACGCCTGCGAAGGCGGAGTACGACTTCATCGGACCGGCGGGGATCGCGGCGCTGTTGACCACGTGCAGCAGCGCCACCGTCAGGATGAACGCGCCGTAGAACCAGTTGGCCACGTAGATGTGCCGGACCTTGCGGGTGGCGAGCGTCCCGAAGAACACGATCGCATACGACACCCAGACCAGCGTGATCAGGATGTCGATCGGCCACTCGAGCTCGGCGTATTCCTTCGAGGTGGTGTAGCCGAGCGGCAGCGAGACCGCGGCGGCCACGATCACGAGCTGCCAGCCCCAGAAGGTGAAGGCCGCGAGCGGGCCGCCGAACAGGCGGGTCTGGCAGGTGCGCTGCACCGCGTAGTAGCTGGTGGCGAACAGTGCACAGCCGCCGAACGCGAAGATGACCGCGTTGGTGTGCAGCGGCCTCAGCCGGCCGTACGACAGCCATGGCAGGTCGAAGTTCAGGGCCGGGAAGGCCAGCTGCGCGGCGATGATCACGCCGACCAGCATCCCGACGATTCCCCAGATCACCGTCATGACGGCGAACTGTCTGACGACCGTGTAGTTGTAGGTCGTCGATACCGAAGTGCTCACGTTCTTCTCTCCCCAGAAGTGCCCAGCATCAATTGTGCTGAGCAGCACGGTGCCCGCCTTGATCCACGTCAAGCGCTCAGCGCGGCGGGCGGTGCTCCGGGGCGTCGTCGTCCTCGAGGATGCGCTCGCCCTCCTGCTCGATGTCGTCGAACTGGCCGTTCCAGACCGACCATGCGAGCACTGCGACGATCGCGAGGACCAGCACCACCGACAGTGGCACCAGGATGTAGAGGATGTCCATGGCCGCGCGGGTCCCGGATGTCGGCGGACGCCGCGCTCAGGCGACGGCCGACGGATCGGCGGCGACGTCGGGCGAGATCTCGGGCCTGACCGCGGGGCGGTCCGCGAGACGCAGCGCGTTGAGCACGACGACGAGCGAGCTCGCCGCCATCCCCAGACCGGCGAGCCAGGGCGGCAGCAGGCCGGCGAGCGCGAGCGGGATGCTCACCGCGTTGTAGACGGCGGCGAACGCGAGGTTCTGGGTCACGATCCGCATCGTGCGGCGCGCGAGGCGCCGCGCCTGCACCAGCGCATCGAGCCGTCCGCCGAGCAGCAGCAGGTCGGCCTGATGCTGCGCGAGCGGCGCGGCGGTGGCGAAGGACACCGAGACGTCGGCGCGGGCGAGCACGGGGGCGTCGTTGATGCCGTCGCCGACCATCGCCACACGATGTCCCTCGGCCTGGCGGGCGGCGAGCGTGGCGAGCTTCTCCTGCGGCGAGGCCTCGGCCCGCCATGCGTCGACGTCGAGCCGTCCGGCGAGTCGGGCGACGCGAGCCACGTCGTCGCCCGACAGGATCTCGACGCTCACGCCGTCGGCCCGCAGCGCCGCCAGGGCGGCGGCGGCGTCCGCGCGTTCGGTCTCGGCCAGTTCGAAGCGCGCGACCGGACGGCCGTCGATCGACAGTCGGATGCCGCCCTCGGTCGCGGTCGTCGCACCCGCGCCCGCGAAGGCGGCGTTGCCGAGGCGGGCCTCGAGCCAGCGGCCGTCGAGCAGCACCTGTCCGGCGATGCCGGAGCCGCCGTGCTCGAGCACGTCGCGGACCGCGGGCGGCGTGCCCGCCGGCGCCGCGCGCCGCAGCGCCAGCGCGGCCGGATGCAGCGATC
>CAIUGQ010000723.1 GCA_903898725.1 uncultured Burkholderiales bacterium
ATCGTCGAGCAGCAAGCCGAGGCGGCGCGGATCGCCCTTCGCCCGATCCTCTTCGAGCAATGGCAACTGCTGCAGACGCTGCGCGAACGTGTCATCGCGATCGGCGCGGAAGACTTGCCGCGGGCGCTCGAAGCGCTCGAGATTACCGAGCGCGGGTATCGCATCGGGCGCTTTCCGTATCGGGAACTCGCCCTTGCGCAAGGCCAACTGCTCGACCTGGAAATGCAGCGGCTCGACGCCGCGGCCCAATACCACCTGACGCGGCTCGAAATCGACCGCCTGACCGGTGCCGAGATTTCGCAGCTGCCGGAGAACCGACCATGAGCCGATGGATGATCCTCGCCGCTGTCTGCCTCGCGCTCGGCGCCTGCGGAGAGTCTCCCGAGAAGGCCCCTAGCCCCAAGGCAACCGCAGACGCGGGGCACGATCACGAAGCCGGTGACGGCGACAGCCACGAGGAGTCTGGCGAATCCGGCGATGAGCACGACCATGGCCCGGAGGAGGGAGAACCGGACTTCGCGAAAATCGATCCGGCGCGCGCCGCGGAACTGGGCATCGTGGTGGCAACCGCCGCGGCAGGCAACGTGGATGAAGTGCTGACGCTGACCGGCCGGCTGATCATCGATCCGCGCCGCGTGGCCGCGGTGCGCGCGCGGTTTCCTGGACCGGTCGTTGCCGTTCTGAAGGAAGTGGGCGATCCGGTGCAGCGAGGCCAGGCCCTAGCACGCGTCGAGAGCAACGAAAGCCTGACGAGTTACGACGTGACGTCACCGCTGGGTGGCGTCGTGCTGGCGCGCAATACCAACGTCGGGGATGTGGCGGGCACCGACTCCTTGTTCACGGTGGGGGATGTAGGCGCCTTGCAAGCGGAACTGCAGGCATTCGGTCCGGCGACCACGCGGCTGCGGGAGGGCACCGCCGTGCGCATCACGGCCGAGGGCCAGATCGCGAGCGGCCGCATCACGACCATCGCACCTGAACTCGAAGCGCGAACGCAGGCGCGGCGCATCCGCGTCACCTTAAACGAAGGCGTACGTCTCACCGGTGCGCCGGGTCAATTCGTGACGGCCCAGGTGCAGAGCGGCGATGCCAAGGCAGCGGCGGTTGTCGTGCCGCTCGATGCAGTGCGGCAGTTGGAGGGGCGAGATGTAGTCCTAGTTCCGGAAGAGGACGGATTCCGGGCGCGGCCGGTCAAGATCGGTCGCCGCGGGCTCTCAACGCTCGAAGTGCTCGAAGGCCTCGATGCCGGAGAGCAGTACGTTTCCGAAGGTTCCTTCGTATTGAAGGCCGAGATCGGCAAGAACCTCGCCGAACACGAGCATTAGGCGGATACCGGCACCATGTTAGAAACACTGATCGGGTTCTCCATCCGACATCGCTTTTTAGTGATGCTCGCCGCGCTCGCGACTGCGGCGCTCGGCGCCTACAATTTCCAGCGCCTGCCGATCGATGCGGTGCCGGACATTACGAATGTCCAGGTGCAGATCAATACGCAGGCGGCGGGCTTCTCGCCGCTCGAGGTTGAGCAACGTGTCACGTTGCCGCTCGAGCTCGAGCTCTCCGGCTTGCCGCGACTCGAGTATTACCGCTCGCTGTCGCGCTACGGCCTCTCCCAGATCACCGTGGTGTTCGCGGAGGGCACCGATCTGTACCTGGCCCGGCAACTGGTCGGCGAGCGCCTGGCTCAGGCGCGCGGCCGGGTGCCGGCACAACTCTCGCCAACCCTCGCCCCGATCGCGACCGGCCTCGGCGAAATCTTCCTCTACACGGTCGAAGCGAAGGACGGCGCTGCCAAGGCGGACGGCAAGCCGTATACGCCGGTGGACCTGCGCGAGCTGCACGACTGGGTCGTCAAGCCGCAGCTGCGCCAGGTTCCGGGCGTGGTCGAGGTCAACGCCATCGGCGGCTTCGAGAAGCAGTACCACGTGCTGCCGGACCCTGGGAAGTTGCTCCAGTACGGCCTGACGCTCGAGGAGATCCGCGAGGCGCTCGAGCAGAACAACGCGAACCAGGGAGCCGGCTACATTGAGCGCGCGGGCGAGCAGTACCTCGTACGTTCGCCCGGACAGCTGGGATCGATCGAGGATATCCAGCGCATCGTCGTCGAGACGCGCGATGGGACGCCGCTGCACCTCGATGACGTGGCCGAGGTGCGTATCGGCACGGCGCTGCGGACCGGTGCCGCGACCGAGCGCGGTGAGGAAGTCGTGCTCGGAACGGCCATGATGCTGATCGGCGAGAACAGTCGCACGGTCTCGTCAGCCGTCGCGGACCGTCTCAAGCAGGTGCAGAAGAGCCTTCCTGAGGGCGTCCTGCTGCGACCCGTCTACGATCGAACGACCCTTGTCGATCGGACGATCGCCACGGTGCAGAAGAACCTGCTCGAAGGGGCGCTTCTGGTGATCGTGGTGCTGTTCGCGCTACTCGGCAACATCCGGGCGGCACTGATCACGGCAGCGGTGATCCCGTTTTCGATGCTGATCACGATCACCGGTATGGTGCAGACCCGCACCTCGGCGAACCTGATGAGCCTTGGAGCGCTCGATTTCGGGCTGATCGTCGATGGGGCAGTCATCATCGTCGAGAACTGCCTGAAGCGCTTCGGCGAGGCCCAGCACCGTGCGGGGCGCCTGCTCACCCGGGACGAGCGATTTTCACTCGCGGCTCGCGCCTCCGCGGAGGTGATCCAGCCGGCGATCTTCGGGGTATTCATCATCACGGTGGTCTACATCCCGATCTTTGCCCTCACCGGGATCGAGGGAAAGATGTTCCACCCGATGGCGATCACGGTCGTGATCGCCTTGGTGGCCGCCATGGTGTTGTCGCTGACGTTCATCCCGGCGGCCGTGGCGCTGTTCGTGACCGGCAAGGTCGCCGAGACCGATAACGCCGCCGTCGCGCTGGCGCGACGAGGGTACGCGCCGGCGCTGCGCTGGACCCTGCGCTACCGAACCGGCGTGGTGGTGGGCGCCGCGTTGCTCGCAGTCCTCGGATTGTGGGGCGCGACGCGGCTGGGTTCGGAGTTCGTTCCGAGTCTCGATGAGGGCGATCTCGCTGTTCAGGCGTTGCGGATGCCGGGTACCGGGCTCGAGCAGTCGGTTGCGATGCAGGCGCAGGTGGAGCGGTCACTGATGAAGGTGCCTGAGGTCGCCAACGTGTTCGCGCGCACCGGTACCGCGGAGATTGCGACCGATCCGATGCCGCCGTCGATCTCCGATGGGTATGTGATGCTGAAGGACCGCAAGGACTGGCCCGATCCGCGGAAGGAGAAAGCGACGCTCGAGAACGAGATATCGGCCGTGCTTGCGGCGATCCCGGGGCAGAACTATGAGATGAGCCAGCCCATTCAGCTGCGTTTCAATGAACTGATCTCGGGCGTGCGCTCGGACGTCGCCGTCAAGATCTACGGTGATGATATCGAGGCGCTGCAGAAGGTCGGACAGCAGATCATGCCGATCCTGCAGGGCATTTCTGGTGCACGGGGCGCCAAAGTCGAGCAGATCGGCGGCTTGCCGACCCTGTCGATCTTGCCGGACCGCGACGCACTCGCCCGCTATGGGCTGTCCCAGGACGCCGTGCAGCAGGTGGTGGTGACGGCGGTCGCCGGCACCGAGGTCGGCCAGCTGTTCGAGGGCGATCGGCGCTTCGACATCGTGGTCCGGATGCCCGAGGCCTTGAGGACCAACCTGGCGGCACTCGGGGCGATCCCGGTGCCGTTGCCGACGGACGGCGATGTGCACCAGTTCGTTCCCTTGGGGGAACTGGCCTCGATGCAGCTGCTCGATGGCCCGAACCAGGTCAGTCGGGAAAACGGCAAACGTCGCCTGACGGTCACGGCGAACGTGCGCGAGCGCGACCTGGGCAGCTTCGTGGCCGAATTGCAGTCGCGGATCGACGCCGAGGTCAAGCTTCCGGAAGGGTACTGGCTCGACTATGGCGGCACGTTCCAGCAACTCCAGTCCGCGCGCGACCGGCTGGCCCTCGTCGTGCCACTCGCCCTGGTGTTGATCTTCATCCTGCTCTTCAGCGCGTTCGGGTCGGTCCGGGATGCGGCGATCGTGTTCTCGGGTGTGCCGCTGGCACTCGTCGGTGGCGTCGCCGCACTGGCCCTGCGCGATCTGCCGATGTCCATCACCGCCGGTGTCGGCTTCATCGCGCTCTCGGGCGTCGCCGTGCTGAACGGCGTCGTGATGGTCTCGTTCATCCGCAGCCTCCTGGAGCGTGGCGCATCGCTCGAGGAGGCGGTCAGCGA
>CAIUGQ010000724.1 GCA_903898725.1 uncultured Burkholderiales bacterium
GGCGGCGACTGCCGCCGCTGCGGCCGATGCCGCGATGGCCAAGCGCATGGAGGCGCTGCAGAAGGAGAACCAGCAGCTCAAGCTCGCCGTGCAGCAGGCCGCGGCGAAGGACGGCCCGACGCCCGCGCCCGCGAGCGGCGGGGCGCGGCCGCAGGCCGGCTCGGTGACCCGCAACGAACTCAAGGTCACCGAGCAGGCGACGGCACCCGGCACCTCGAACGCGCCGGCGCAGATCCGCGGCGCGCAGGGTTCGATCGAGATCATCTTCCCCGCAGGCGTCACCGAACTCGACAAGGAGTCGATCGGCAAGCTCGAGGCGGCGTTCGCCGCGCTCGGCGACCGCGCGAAGTCCGGCGGTCTCGAGCTCGTCAGCGTGCCCGAGGCGGGCGGCGCCTACAGCGAGGGACGACGCCTCGCCTACTACCGAAACCTCGCGGTTCGCAACTGGCTGATCGAGCGCGGCCTGCCCTCGGCGGCCGTGAAGATGCGCATCGCCGAACGGGACACCGGCAAGCCCAATGCCGTGCTGATGGTGTCGCCCTCCTCCTCGTGACGGCTTCGTCATGACCTCCTCGCTATCGGACATCCACGCATGAGCCTCGCCTCCCTGCAGCTCGACGAAGGCATCTCGCACGAAGGCGTGCTGCGCCGATCGGCGCTCTTCGTCTTCGCCCTCGCCGCAGTCGTCGCGGGGCTGGTCGGATGGGCCTCCTACGCGTCGGTCGACAAGATCGTGCGTGCCGAGGGCCGGATCATCCCGTCCTCCAAGAGCCAGGTCATCCAGCACCTGGAAGGCGGCATCGTCGCCTCGATCTCGGTGAAGGAAGGCGACATGGTCCACCGCGACCAGGTGCTCGCCTCGATCGACCCCACCCGCGCCGACGCGACGCTGGCCGAGCGCAAGTCCAAGCGTGTCGAGCTCCAGGCGCGTGCCGCACGGCTGTCGGCCGAGGCCGAAGGCGCCGCGGGCCTGAAGCTGCCGCCCGGACTGACGAGCGCCACCGCGCAGGTCCGCTCCGAATTCGACGCGTTCACCTCGCGGCGCGACCGCGTGCTCCAGGAGCAGCGCGTGCTGCGCGAGCAGGTCCAGCAGCGCCGCGCCGAGCTCGCCGAGCAGGAGTCGCGCGCACGCAGCCTCACCGGCGAGGCTGAGGTCGCACGCCGCCAGCTCGCGCTCGTGCAGCAGCTCATCCAGCGCCAGGCGGCCTCGCAGCTCGAGGTGCTCGACGCGCAGGCCCGGCTGCAGCGCATCGAGACGCAGATCAGCGAGGCGCAGTCGGCAGGTCCGAAGCTGCGCGCGGCGATCTCCGAGACCGAGGAGCGTGCGCGCGAGATCGCCGCACGCCTGCGCGCCGACGCGCGCACCGAGCTCGCCACCGTCAACGGCGAACTGCAGCGCGTCGAGCAGGAGATCCGCGGCGAGAGCGATCGCGTCGCACGGACCGAGCTGCGCGCGCCGGTCGACGGCGTCGTCAACCGCGTCTACGTCAACACCGTCGGCGGCGTGGTGCGGCCCGGCGAACCGATCTTCGAACTCACGCCGGTCGACGGCAAGGTGATCGTCGAGGCGCGGGTGCGTCCGGCCGATCGCGCCGAGCTGCACGAGGGCGTCGCCGCGAACGTGCGCATCAGCGCGTTCGACAGCGTCCGCTACGGCGTGATGCGCGGCCGCGTGACGGAGGTCAGCGCCGACACGGTGCCTGACGACAAGGGCGACCGCTTGTTCAGGGTCAAGGTAGAGGTCGATGCGGCCGAAAGCCCCATTCCCATCGACCGTCTGTCAGCCGGAATGACCGCTACTGCCGACCTCGTGACGGGTCGGCGCACGGTTCTCGAATACTTAGTGTCGCCACTGCATCGGTTCGGAAGCCGTGCGCTGACTGAACCCCGATGACAACTGGACATCCTCTCCGATGAAACGCGATCTTCGAAAATACTTCGTGCTGGGCGCGCTGCCGATGGTGGCGACGATCGGCGGCGGCATCCTGTTCAAGGGCTTCGTGGTCAACGCGATCGAGACCAACCTCGCGCTGAACCTGAAGATCCTGATCACGATGGGCATCGGTGCTGCGCTGATGTACTGGCGCATGTGGCAGATGTGGGTCGAGGACAAGGCGCTGCGCAAGTTCGCGCGCCTGGCCCACGCCAAGGGCAGCGAGGATCCGGCGATCGTGACCAAGCGCATGCGCGCGGTCATCGACTCCAAGGAGTTCGCCAAGCGCGACATCAAGAAGGTGCTCGAGCCGGTCGCGCAGACGGGCGGACGCATCCGTTCGCGCGTCGACCAGGCCGCGATCGAGGGCGAGATCCACTCGATGAAGGCCGAGCTCGAGGCGCGCTGGGAGTTCCCCAATTTCCTGGTCGGCTTCATGGTGGCGCTGGGCCTGCTCGGCACCTTCATCGGCCTGCTCGAGACGCTGGTGGGCACCTCGGCGCTGATCGGCAACTTCGGCACCGGCGGCAACCTCGACGAGGCGATCGGCGCGCTGGTCACCGGCCTTCAGAAACCGCTCGCCGGCATGGGCACGGCCTTCTCCGCGTCGATGTTCGGCCTGGTCGGCTCGTGCGTGCTGGGCATGATCATGATGGCGGTGCGGGCCTTCGGCAACGGCCTGGTGGGCAACGTCCACGGCACGGTCACCGAGTTCACCGAGCGGATCGGCCCGGTCAACGCGGGTGCCAGCGGCGCCGGCGTCAGCGAGGGCTTCCTGGCCAACGCGATGGCCGACATGCTCGACGTCCAGCGCGAGGCGCAGGAGACCTTCAACCGCTCGCTGCAGTCGACCGTCACGGTCGCCGCACGCACCGAGGGCGTGCTGGGCAAGCTCGATTCGCTCGCCCAGGCGGTGGCCGCGCAGACCTCGGCCATCACGCGCAGCAACGACCTCGCCGGCGTCGGTCCCCGGATGCGCGAGATCGCCGAGCTCAACCTCGCCGAGAGCAAGGCGATGGTCGGCGGCATGACCGGCCAGATCCGTGCGGTCGAGTCGCTGCAGGGTTCGATCACCGCGCTCGAGCGCCGCATCGCCTCGCAGGTCGACGGTGCGTCCCGCGAGCGCGAGGTGCTGCGCACGCACCTCGCGTCGGTCAGCGAGAGCCAGGACGCCACCCGCAAGATGCTCGCCGCGCTGCTCGATGCGCAGCGCGAGCAGCAGGCCCTGCATTCGGCCGAGATGAAGGCGCTGCGCCAGACCACGATCGACAGCCAGGCGGCGATGGCCGGCTGGGCGTCGCGACTGGGCCACCTGCAGCAGATCGCCGGCGACCAGCTGGTGCTGTCCGAGCGCCAGGGCACGGCGATCGAGCAGATGACCGCCGCGCTGATGGGCATGACCTCGCAGATCACCGCCGGCATCGAGCAGCAGGCGCGCGACCAGTCGGCCTCGCGCACCGCGCAGATCGACGTCGCCAAGCAGCTCTCTGGCCTCGGCACCGTGCTGCGCCTGAACAACGAGCAGGTGGTCGAGCACATGACCAAGCTGGCCGAGTCGACGCAGCAGCACAGCGCGATGGCCGGCATGGTCGCGCAGGAGATCCGCGCCCTGAAGGGCGGCATTGGCCGCGAGGTCCGCAAGGAACTGCGCGAAGCCGTCGGACAGATGACCGCCGCCTCCAGCGGCGCGGCGCAAGACGATTGACTGAGCGGCTCCGACCCCGCCGAGACGCCCGGGCCACCCCCGGGCTTCTTGGCTTGCGGACCGTCCTGACTGCAGTACCGACATCGAGCGAATCGACATGAGCACCAGCAACGACACCTCATCCGCCAAGATCGTCAAGGCCTCGGACGGCGTCTACAAGGTCGACGTCCCCCGCAGCGCGGTCGCGACCGTGCAGGCGGCCGACCTGGACCTGGTGTTGGTGCTCAAGGACGGCACGAAGATCGTGCTGGCCAACGCCGCCATCGAGGCGATGGATGCCAAGCCGCCGACCGTGATGTTCGCCGACGGCAAGCAGACGCCGTCGCCGGACCTGCTCTCCGAGGTGGGCAAGGTCGACAAGACCTCGTACGCGATGCAGTCGGTGGCGTCGGCGGAGTCGACGCAGAAGGCGGCGGGCGAGGCCGACGGCAAGCGCAAGGGTGGCGCCGCCGATGCCGAGCGCCGGGGCGCCGAGGCCGAAGCCGAGCAGACCGGTGGTGCCGCAGCGGGTGAGCGGTCCGGTGCGCCGGTGCCGCAGGCCGCCGCGAGCCAGACCGAGCAGCAGGCTGCCAAGGCCGGCAAGGGCGTGGGCGACTACGAAGATCCGCCGCCGCTGCCGGGCGCGCCGCCCAAGGACCCGTCGCCGTTCAACGCCGTGCCGATGAAGCAGGGCGTCGCGGTGCAGAAGCCGCCGCCGGTCGAGGAGCCGCCGCCGCCGCCCGAGCCCGAGCCCGAGCCGGCCCCGCCGCCGCCCGCGCCGCCGGTGCCGACGCTGACGGTGTCGCTGCCGCCCAAGCCGATCCTCGACATGAAGCTGGTGAACATCGTCGGGGCCAAGACCGAGACCCTGGCGGGCGGCGGCGTCAAGCTGCAGGGCGCCGGCGGCGTCGCGGGCTCCGACACCGACGTCA
>CAIUGQ010000725.1 GCA_903898725.1 uncultured Burkholderiales bacterium
CTGTTCCGCTGCCACACGATCATGAACTGCGTCGACGTCTGCCCGAAAGGACTGAACCCGACGCTGGCCATCGGCAAGATCAAGGACCTGATGGTCCGTCGCGCGGTCTGACCGCGCGATCCGCGGAGCGGCCCCCGAGATGCTCCCGCCCGACGCCGACACGGTGGTCCGCCACCAGGACGATCCGGCGCGCCGGCGTCGGCTGCGCTGGCGCAGCCGACGGGGGCTGCTGGAGAACGACCTCGTCCTGACGCGCTTCCTCGACGCGAACGAGGCGACGCTGACGGACGAGGAGGTGGGCGGTCTGGTCCGCCTGCTCGATCTGTCCGACAATGCGCTGATGGACCTGCTGCTGGGCCGCAGCGAGCCGGATGGCGACCTCGACGATCCGCACGCCCGCCGGATGCTTGCCCGGCTGCGTGCCGCCTGAAGGCGGCTGCTGCAGCACGGCCGCCCGCCCGCACCTCAACCGACCGACCCAACCCTTCCGCACGCATCCACAGGGCGACCGATGACCTCCACCAAGAAAGCCACGATGACGTTCACCGACGGCACGCCGTCGGTCGAATTCCCGATCTACGAGGGGACTGTCGGCCCCGACGTGATCGACATCCGAAAGCTGTACGGACAGACCGGGAAGTTCACGTTCGATCCGGGCTTCATGTCGACGGCGGCCTGCGACTCGAAGATCACGTACATCGACGGCGACAAGGGCGAGCTGCTGTACCGCGGCTACCCGATCGAGCAGCTGGCCACGAACTGCGACTACCTCGAGACCTGCTACCTGCTGCTCAACGGCGAACTGCCGAACCGCGCCCAGCAGAAGGACTTCGAGTACCGCGTCACGCACCACACGATGGTGCACGAGCAGATGACGCGGTTCTTCCAGGGCTTCCGCCGCGATGCGCACCCGATGGCGGTGCTGGTCGGCTGCGTCGGCGCACTGTCGGCCTTCTATCACGACTCGCTCGACATCAACAACGCCGAGCACCGGCACATCTCGGCGATCCGGCTGATCGCCAAGATGCCCACGCTCGTCGCGATGGCCTACAAGTACACCGTCGGCCAGCCGTTCATGTACCCGCGCAACGACCTGTCGTACAGCGGCAACCTGATGCGGATGATGTTCGGCACGCCGTGCGAGGAATACAAGGTCAACGAGGTGCTCGAGCGTGCGCTCGACCGCATCCTGATCCTGCATGCCGATCACGAGCAGAACGCCTCGACCTCGACGGTCCGCCTGGCGGGGTCCTCGGGTGCGAACCCGTTCGCCTGCATCGCCGCCGGCATCGCCACGCTGTGGGGGCCCGCGCACGGTGGCGCGAACGAGGCCTGCCTGCAGATGCTCGACGAGATCCAGCGCAACGGCGGCGTCGAGAAGATCGGCGACTTCATCGCCAAGGTGAAGGACAAGAATTCGGGCGTGAAGCTGATGGGCTTCGGTCACCGGGTCTACAAGAACTACGACCCGCGCGCCAAGCTGATGCGCGAGACCTGCTACGAAGTGCTGGGCGAACTCGGCCTGCACGACGATCCGCTGTTCAAGCTGTCGATGAAGCTCGAGCAGATCGCGCTCGAGGACGACTACTTCGTGTCGCGCAAGCTGTACCCGAACGTCGACTTCTACTCGGGCATCGTGCAGAAGGCGCTCGGCATCCCGACCTCGATGTTCACCTGCATCTTCGCGCTGGCCCGCACCGTCGGCTGGATCGCGCAGTGGAACGAGATGATCTCGGATCCGGAGCAGAAGATCGGCCGTCCCCGCCAGCTGTTCGTCGGGGCGACGCGCCGCGACGTCAAGGCGATCGACCTGCGCTGAGGCCGGTGTGTCGCGACGCCTCGGGCGTCGCACCCTCGGCAGCCGGCCCCTCGCGGGGCCGGTTTTTTTTCGGCCGCGGTCGGTGCGTCCCGGTCAGTCCGCCGCGCTCAGTCCGCTGCAGTCAGTCCGCTGCAGTCATTCTGCTTCAGGCAGCCAGATCTCCGCCTCGGTCCCGATGCCGGAATCGCTGCGCAGCTCGATCCAGCCGCGCTGCGCCTCGATCAGGTGCCTCGCGATCGCCAGGCCCAGGCCCGCGCCGTACGCTGCGGCACCGCTGCGGGAGAACGGCTCGAAGGCGCGCTGCAGCTGCGATCGCGTGAAGCCGCGGCCGCGATCGGCGATGGTGATGACGATGTGGCCGACCGCAGCGGCGCCCTGGTGCGCGCCTGCCGGTTCGCAGGTCTCCCGGCGGGTGCGAAGCGTCACCGGTGTGTCATCGGGCGCATGCCGGATCGCATTGTCCAGCAGGCGCCGGAGGGCCTCGCGCACCGCGTCGGGATCGGCCGCGATCCGTGCGGCAAGGTCGTGCGGCTGACGCCGGATCCGCCCGCGGGACTGCGCAGTACCGCTGGCGCGGCAGCTCGCATCCAGCAGGGCGCCTAGCGCGACGGCATCGCTGCCGTTCTCGATCGGGGTCGGGCGCAGCGGCAGTCCGCGCGGCGCGTCGAGCGGCCGCAGCGAGACGACGCAGCGAGGGTGGTCCGCGGACGCGGCGTGTGCGTGCCGGTCGATGGGCAGCAGCGTCGCAGCCACCAGGAACCGGTCGCCATCGGCACCGACCGCCTCGGCGAGCAGTCGGTGAACCCGCGGCGCACCGCTGGCGCTCTCGCCGATCCAGCGGGCCAGGCGCGGCGGCGACAGCAGGGGCACGAAGCGCGCGAGCGCAGCGGGCTCGTCCGTTGCCTGCGAGGCTGCATGCGATGGCGATGCGGGCAGAGGCAGGGGCATGACTGCGAACGCCCGCGCGAAGGCGGGGTTGGCGATCACGATTCGCCCCGCGCCGTCCAGCGCGACCACCGGTTCGGCGGTGTGCTCGACCCAATCGAGGAGGGCGCCGAGCACGCCGGCCGAGCCGTCCGTCCAGCCTGCGGCCCTCAGGTCCTGGGCGTCGTCGGCGCGCGACGGCACCCGGGCCGGGCTGGTCGTCGGATCTTCCATCGTCGCTGTGTGCACGGGCTGCCTCCGGAGTCGGGTCGTGCTGCGGCCGAACGGGCCGCTTCCGGTAGTAACGGCCTCGGCGCGTCGCGCTTGAGCCCGACGAAGCGTCGAGAAACAGGGGCTGGACGGCCTGTTTCGTAAGATCGGTGCAAGAACCGCCGTGCTACCATCGCGCCGTTATGTCGGGGCCCGGACCAAGGGTCTGCGGAGTCCCTGGCAGCAGCGTCCGCGGACCGGTCGGAGCCGGAAAGCGGATGGATGGGGGCGACGCGATCCCCATCCGCACTTTCGACGAGAAACTCGTCTTGGGGGGTGAAGCGCGATGATGAAGGAATTCAATTCCAGCTCGTACCTGTTCGGCGGCAACGCGCCGTACGTAGAGGAACTGTACGAGTCCTACCTGAACAACCCCGGCTCGGTTCCCGAGCAGTGGCGGACGTACTTCGACACCATGCAGATGGTGCCGGCCGCCGACGGGAACCCTCAGACGCCCGACGTCGCGCACGCCCCGATCGTCCAGTCCTTCGCCGAACGCGCGAAGGAGGGCACGCTGCAGCCGCGCGTGATGGGCGGTGACGCTGCCGCGGCTCGCAAGCAGGTCTACGTTCAGCAGCTGGTGGCGGCCTACCGCTTCCTCGGCTCGCGCTGGGCCGACCTCGATCCGCTCAAGCGCCAGGAGCGCCCGCAGATCCCCGAGCTCGAGACCGCGTTCTACGACTTCACCGAAGGCGACCACGCGAACATCTACTCGGCGGCCAACACCTTCTTCGGCTTCGACAGCGCGCCGCTGCGTGACCTGCTCCGTGCGCTGCGCGAGACCTACTGCGGCACCATCGGCGCCGAGTTCATGTACATCACCGATCCGGCCCAGAAGCGCTGGATCCAGGAACGCCTCGAGAGCACGCGCGCCAAGCCGAAGTTCTCGGCCGAGAAGAAGAAGCGGATCCTCGAGCGGCTGACCGCCGCAGAGGGCCTCGAGAAGTACCTGCACACCCGCTACGTCGGCCAGAAGCGCTTCTCGCTCGAGGGCGGCGAGAGCTTCATCGCGTCGATGGACGAGGTGGTGCAGCACGGCGGCACGCAAGGCATCCAGGAGTTCGTGATCGGCATGGCCCACCGCGGTCGCCTGAACGTCCTGGTGAACACGCTCGGCAAGGGCCCGAAGGACCTGTTCGCCGAGTTCGAGGGCCAGCACGCCGACGACCTGCCTTCGGGCGACGTCAAGTACCACCAGGGCTTCTCGAGCGACGTCTCGACCCCCGGCGGTCCGGTCCACCTCTCGCTGGCGTTCAACCCCTCGCACCTCGAGATCGTGAACCCGGTGGTCGAGGGCTCGACTCGCGCGCGGCAGGACCGGCGCGGCGACGAGGACGGCTCGCAGGTGCTGCCGGTGATCGTCCACGGCGACGCGGCCTTCGCCGGCCAGGGCGTCGTGATGGAGACGCTGAACCTCGCCCAGACCCGCGGCTACGGCACCGGCGGTACGGTCCACATCGTCATCAACAACCAGATCGGCTTCACCACCTCCGATCCGCGCGACTCCCGCTCGACGATCTACTGCTCCGACGTCGTCAAGATGATCGAGGCGCCGGTGTTCCACGTGAACGGCGACGACCCCGAAGCGGTGGTCTTCGCGACCCAGATCGCGATGGACTTCCGCAAGCAGTTCGGCAAGGACGTGGTGGTGGACATCGTCTGCTTCCGCAAGCTCGGCCACAACGAGCAGGACACGCCGGCGCTGACCCAGCCGCTGATGTACAAGAAGATCGGCCAGCACCCGGGCACCCGCAAGCTGTATGCGGACCGCCTCGAGGCGCAGGGCGTGCTCAAGGCCGGTGACGGCGACGCGATGGTCAAGGGGTTCCGCGCCGCGATGGACGCGGGGCGCCACACGGCCGATCCGGTGATCTCGAACTTCAAGAGCAAGTTCGCGGTCGACTGGATGCCGTTCCTGAACCGCAAGTGGACCGACAGCGCGGACACCGCGGTGCCGATGGCCGAACTGCGCCGCCTCGCCGAGAAGATCACCACCACGCCCGACACGCTGAAGCTGCACCCGCTGGTCGAGAAGGTCGTGGCGGACCGCCGGGCGATGGGCCACGGCGACCTGGCGCTCGACTGGGGCATGGGTGAGCACATGGCCTACGCCACGCTGCTCGCCTCGGGCTACGCGGTGCGCCTGTCCGGCCAGGATGCGGGCCGCGGCACCTTCACCCACCGGCATTCGGTGCTGCACGACCAGAACCGCGAGCGCTGGGATTCGGGCTACTTCATTCCGCTCGAGCATGTCGGCGACAACCAGGGCCGGTTCACCGTCATCGATTCCGTGCTGTCCGAGGAGGCGGTGCTCGCCTTCGAGTTCGGCTATGCGACCGCCGAGCCCAATGCGCTGGTCATCTGGGAGGCGCAGTTCGGCGACTTCGTCAACGGCGCTCAGGTCGTCATCGACCAGTTCATCTCGTCGGCCGAGACCAAGTGGGGCCGTGCCTGCGGCCTGACGATGATGCTGCCGCACGGCTACGAGGGGCAGGGCCCCGAGCACTCGTCGGCGCGGCTCGAGCGCTTCCTGCAGCTGTGCGCCGAGCACAACATGCAGGTCTGCCAGCCGACCACGCCCGCGCAGATCTTCCACCTGCTGCGCCGGCAGATGATCCGGACCTTCCGCAAGCCGCTGGTCATCATGACCCCGAAGTCGCTGCTGCGGAACAAGGAGGCCGTCTCGCCGCTGCAGGACCTGGCGCGCGGCGGCTTCCAGACCGTGATCCCCGACACCACCGCGGACCTCGACGCCAAGGCGGTGAAGAAGGTCGTGCTGTGCACCGGCAAGGTGTACTACGACCTGCTGATCGCCCGGCGCGAGCGCGAGCTCCGCGACGTCGCGCTGCTGCGCGTCGAGCAGCTCTATCCGTTCCCGCACAAGGCGCTCGAGGCCGAGCTCAAGAAGGACCCGGCACTCACGCAGGTGGTCTGGTGCCA
>CAIUGQ010000726.1 GCA_903898725.1 uncultured Burkholderiales bacterium
CAACCGGCTGCGCTACGATCCGGACACCGCCACGCCCGAGCGTGTCCGCGACCTGCGGCGCCTCGTCGACGCCTTCAAGCCCCGATGACGCGAGCCCGACCCCGCCCCGTTCCCGCCGCCGTCCCCCTCCGCGGAACGCTGCGCGCCGCCGCGCGCGGCCGGCACGCACGCCACGTCCTCGCGGCGGCGCTGCTGTCGATCGCGCCGCTGGCCGGACTGCCGGGCGTGGCCCCGTCCGACGCTGCGGCAACCGAGACGGCCCCCGCGCGCAGCACGGCCAAGCCCGTCCAGAAGCCGGCGCCGCAATCCGGACAGCAGGCGGCCCAGAAGCCTGCCCAGAAGCCTGCCCAGACGTCGTCGCAGACGTCCGCACCCGCAAGATCCAAGGCGGCGCTCCCCGTCACCCAGGCGGCCGACTACCCCGCACGACCCGAGGTCCGCGACTTCGTGCGCGACATGGTCGAGCGGCACGGCTTCGACGAGACGGCACTGCTTGCCACCTTCGGGCGCACCCGCACGGCCGAGACCGCGATCAGGCTGATGCAGCCTGCGGCGCCTGGATTCAAGCGCTCCTGGATCGCGTATCGCGCCCGCTTCGTCGAGCCGGTGCGCATTCGCGAGGGGCTGCGCTTCTGGGCCTCGAACGCGGACGCGGTGCGGCGTGCCTCGCAGCGCTACGGCGTGCCCGAGGAGATCCTCGTCTCGATCATCGGCGTGGAGACGGTCTACGGCCGCAACACCGGCGACTTCCGCGTGATGGATGCGCTGACGACGCTGAGCTTCGACTATCCGCGCCGTGCCGCCTACTTCCGCGAGGAGCTCGAGCAGTACCTGCTCCTCGCGCGTGAGGCCGGCTTCGACCCGCTCGACTGGCGCGGCTCGTTCGCCGGCGCGGTCGGGCTGCCGCAGTTCATGCCTGCCAGCATCCGCCGGCATGCGGTGGACTTCGACGGCGACGGCCGCATCGACCTGCGAGGCAGCGCGACGGACGCGATCGGCAGCGTGGCCAGCTTCCTCGCGAATCACGGCTGGCAGGCGGGGGGCCCGACGCACTTCGCCGCCACCGTCGAGGACGAGATCCGTGCGCGCCCCGCGGTCGAGGCAGGCATCCCGCCCCGGCTGGTGGCGCTGGAACTCGCCGACCTGGGCATCACCAGTCCGCAGGAGATCCCGGTCGGTGAGAAGCTGTCACTGATCGATCTGCCCAACGGCGACGACACCACCCATTACGTGCTGGGCGCCAACAACTTCTGGGTGGTGACCCGCTACAACCGCTCGTACTTCTACGCGATGGCCGTGATCGACCTGGCGCGCGCGCTGCGCGAGGCGATGCCCCCGGCGCAGGCCCGCGCACGCGAGTAGCGGCGGCCGGCGACGCTGCGGCGGGCGATCAGCCCCGCCGCGACAGCGCCATCGCGACCCCGGTGGTCACGATCAGCGCCATTCCGGCGAGCGCGGGCCCGTCCGGAAAGGTGTCGAACACCAGCCAGCCGGTGCACAGCGCGGCCACCGTGTGCATGTAGGTGTAGGGCGCCAGCGTCGACGCGTTGGCACGCTCGTAGGCGCGCACCAGCAGCAGATGGCCGCCCGCACCGACCATGCCCGCGAACACCAGCAGCAGCACGTGCCACCACGCCTGCGGCGGCGTCCAGTAGATCGGCACCAGCCCCGACAGCAGCACGGTCGCGACCAGCCCGCCGATGAACAGCGTCGAGACGCCGTCGTCCACGCCGGCGAGCCGGCGCGTCAGCAGCGTGTACCCGGTCGCGAACACCGCTGCCAGCAGCGGCAGCAGCGCGGCCGGACCGAAGAGCGCCGACCCCGGGCGGATGATCAGCAGCACGCCCGCGAAGCTCGTCGCGAGCGCGACCCAGGTGCCGCGCGGCGCGCGCTCGCCGAGCCAGCGCACCGCGACCACGGTGACCAGGATCGGCGAGGTCGCGATCAGCGCCGTGGCTTCGGCCTGCGGCATGTTCGCCAGCGCCGCGAAGAAGGTGATCGAGGACATGCCGAGGAACACGCCCCGCGCGACCTGCAGGCCGGGCCGGCGGGTGCTCAGCAGCGAGAGGCCGCGGCGCGGCACCAGCAGCACGGCCATCAGCGCGACGTGGAACGCATAGCGCCCCCAGGCGATCAGCGGCGACGGATACGTCTGCGACAGGAACTTGACGGTGGCATCGAGCACCGCGAAGGAGGCGCTGGCGCAGACCGCCAGACCGATGCCTGCGAGCACGCGGCGACGGGCGTCGCCCGCCGCGTCGCCGCCGCTCACGAAGGGAACACGCCGGTCGACAGGTAGCGATCTCCGCGATCGCAGACGATGAAGACGATCGTCGCGCCCTCGACCTCCTCGGCGATCCGCAGCGCGATGCAGCAGGCGCCCGCCGCCGACGGACCGCAGAAGATGCCCTCCTCCACCGCGAGCCGCCGCGCCATCGCCTCGGCATCGGCCTGCGCGACGTCCTCGGTCCGGTCGATGAACGCATGGCGGCGGATGCCCGGCACGTAGGCCTCGGGCCACTTCCGGATGCCCGGGATCGACGAGCCGTCGGTGGGCTGCGCGCCGACGATCACGATGTCCTTGGAGCACTCCTTCAGGTAGCGCGAGACGCCGGTGATCGTGCCGGTGGTGCCCATCGCGGACACGAAATGGGTGACCTGACCGGCAGTGTCCTGCCAGATCTCGGGCCCGGTCGAGTCGTAGTGCGCGGCCCAGTTGTCGTCGTTGGCGAACTGGTCGAGCACGCGTCCGCGGCCTTCGGCCTGCATCCGCATCGCCAGGTCGCGCGCGCCCTCCATGCCCTCGGACTTGGAGACCAGGATCAGTTCGGCGCCATACGCCTTCATCGAGACCCGGCGCTCCACCGAGAGGTTGTCCGGCATGATCAGCACCATCCGGTAGCCGCGGATCGCCGCGGCCATCGCGAGCGCGATGCCGGTGTTGCCCGAGGTCGCCTCGATCAGCGTGTCGCCGGGCCGGATCTCGCCCCGCGCCTCGGCGCGCACGATCATCGCGAGCGCGGGCCGGTCCTTGACCGAACCGGCCGGATTGTTGCCCTCGAGCTTGCCGAGGATCACGTTGCCGCGGGCCGCCTGTGCGGCGCCCGGGATGCGCTGCAGCCGGACGAGGGGCGTGCGGCCGATGGTGGCGTCGACGGTGAGGTAGTCGGGTCGGGCTGCGGTGGTCATGGCGAGGGGCTCAACGGGAGGCGAGCGCCGCGGAGTGCGGGGCGGCGGTCGCCGGATCGGTACTGGGGGCGGGCCGGGGCTCGTGGGTCGGGTCGGGCGCACCGGCCTCGCCGAGCCGGGTCACGCCGGGCGGATCGGAACGCAGGATCGCATCGCGCACCGCCTCGATCGCGGCGATGCGGGTGAAGGTGCGGCGCCAGGCGAGCACGACGCGGCGAACCGGGCGCGGCGACTCGAAGGGCACGTAGGCGAGCAGTCCGTCGTCGCGCCTCAGGCCCGCGAGCACCTCGGGCGGCTGGGCCAGCCAGGGCAGCACGGTGATGCCGATGCCCGAGGCCACCATGTGGCGGATGGTCTCGAGCGAGGACCCCTCGAAGGTCTTCTGGATGCCGGCGCTCGCCTGCGAGTAGTGCGACAGTTCTGGACAGACCTCGAGGACCTGATCGCGAAAGCAGTGTCCGGTGCCCAGCAGCAGCATCGTCTGGCGCTTGAGTTCGGCCGCGCAGACGCCGGCGCGGTGTGCCCAGGGATGGGCGCGCGGCACGGCGATCACGAACGGCTCGTCGTAGAGCGGGCAGGTCGCGAACCCCTGATCCGGGAAGGGCCCGGCCAGGATCGCGACATCGATGTCGCCCTGACGCAGCAGCTCGAGCAGGCGGGCGGTGAAGTCCTCCTGCAGCAGCAGCGGCATCTGCGGCGTGTCCTCGATCACGCGCCGCATCATCAGCGGCAGCAGGTACGGCCCGATCGTGCCGATGACGCCGACCCGCAGCGCGCCGGCGAGCGGATCGCGCCCCTGCGCCGCGATCTCGCGCAGCGTCGCGGTCTCGTCGAGCACCCGCTGGGCCTGCTCGACGACCTGCAGGCCGACCGGCGTCACCGAGACCTCGGCACCGCCGCGTTCGAAGAGCGCGACGCCGAGATCGTCCTCGAGCTTGCGGATGGCCACCGACAGCGTCGGCTGGCTCACGTGACAGGCCTCCGCGGCGCGCCCGAAATGGCGCTCGCGGGCAACCGCGACGAGATACTTGAGCTCGGTGAGCGTCATGCGGCCGATTCTAGCAGCCGCCCTCCTGGCCTCTCGGCGGCAGACGCCGCGCCGCCCGGGCCTCGCGTTCAGGCCGCGACGTACCGTGCCGCGAAGTCTGCCGCGGCCAGCGCGGGCCCCGGCGCCGTGCCCTGCGCGGCCACGATGCCGAGCCGTCGGCACAGGGCCCGGTGCGCGTCGGTCTCGACGCCCTCGGCGGCGATCGTCAGGCCGAGCCGGCGTCCGAGGTCGGCGCAGGCGTCGACGATGCCCTCGGCGACCCGATCGGTCGGCGCCGCGAGCATGAAGCGGGCATCGACCTTGAGCGCGGCGAACGGCACCTGCGCGAGCAGCGCGAACGACGACCAGCCGGACCCGAACTCGTCGACGGTCAGCCCGAAGCCGCGGCGCCGGAGGGCGGCCAGCCGGTCGAGCGCGCCACGCGGGGCCTCGACCAGCCTGCCCTCGGCGACCTCGAGCACGAGATCGCAGGGCGAGCCCCCGAAGCCGTCGGTCACGGCATGAAGGCGATCGACGACGGTCGGATCCCGCAGGTCGGCCGGCCACAGGTTCACCGACAGCGAGAACCCTGCCGGGGGCGCGAGCGAGCGCCTGAACGCGAGCGCCTGCGCGACGATGCGTCCGGTGATCCGGGTCGACACGCCGGCGCGCTCGGCGATCGGCATCAGGAGGTGGTGCGACAGCGCGGTCTGGCCGGGCCGCTCCCAGCGCGCGAAGGCCTCGGCACCGATCAGCGCGCCATCCGAGGTCCGGTGCACCGGCTGGAACCAGGCCACCACCTCGTCGCGGTCGAGGGCCTCGCGCAGCGCCCGCGCGTCGGCCTCGGATGCCGTGGCCGGACGCCTCGCGCCGGGACCCTCGAACGGCCACGCGGCCTCCCGCGGCAGCGGCACGTCGTACGCGATGACCGATGCCATGCAGGCAGCCTCCGTCCGACACGATTCGGACACACGCTCACCATAGGGACTGCCCTGCTCAGGCGCCATGCGATCATTCCGCTAGTGGAAAGCCTCAACCCTGGAGCGTCGATGGCACGGATTCCCTACATTCCCCTCGACGTGGTCGAGCCCCGCGAGATCGTCGAGGCGGTCCGCGCGCGCCGCGGCGGCACGCTGCTCAACCTCGACCGCATGCTGCTGCACAGCCCGCCGGTCGCGATGGGGTGGAACCGCATGATGGGTGCGGTGCGGGGCGAACTCGCCCTGTCGCCGAAGCTCAAGGAACTGGCGATGTGCGTGGTGGCCGTGCTCAATGGCGCGGAGTACGAATGGGGCCACCATGCGCCGCTGTTCGTGCAGGCGGGCGGCACCGAGGCGCAGCTCGCGGCGATGCGCGAGCCGCTCGCAGCCTCGCTCGACACGGCGCGCTTCGACGCGGCCGAGCGCGCCGCCCTGGCACTGACCTTCGAGATGACCCGCAACGTGCGTGTCGAGGACGCGACCTTCGCGGCCGTACGCGCGGCGCTGCCCGATGACCGCCAGGCGTTCGAGCTGGTCACCGTGATCGCCGCCTACAACATGGTCTCCCGGGTGCTGGTGGCGCTCGGCGTCGAACCCGAGGCGCACTGACCCTGCCGGTCTGACCGGGCGTGCCGGCGGCGCGTCCGGGCGTGCGCGCGGCCAGGCCGCACGTTTACCGCTAGACGTGCTTGAGCCGCTCGTAGATCGCGAGCACCTCGGGCAGCGCCCGATGCAGCGCGGCGACCACCTCGGGATCGAAGTGGCTGCCCGCGTCGGCATCGATCGTCGCCAGCGCACGCTCGACGCTCCAGGCCTCCTTGTACGGCCGCCGGGAGGTGAGCGCGTCGAAGACGTCGGCCACCGCGACGATGCGCGCCGACAGCGGGATCGACTCGCCGGCCAGTCCGTTCGGATAGCCCGCGCCGTCCCAGCGCTCGTGGTGGGCCTCGGCGATCTCGATGCCGATGCGAAAGAGGCTGCGGCCGCGCTGCTTCATCTGGGCCTCGCAGCGCCGCAGCACCTCGGCGCCGATCGTCGGATGGCGGCACATGTCGGCCCGCTCGGCATCGGTCAGACGTCCGGGCTTGAGCAGGATCGAGTCGGAGACCCCCACCTTGCCGATGTCGTGCATCGGTGCGAAGCGGCGCAGGTCGTCGACGAAGCGCACATCGATGCGGTCCGTGTAGCGGCCCGTCCGACCGAGCTCGGCGGCGACGAGCGCCGAGTACAGGCTCATGCGAAGCAGGTGGTCGCCGGTCTCGGGGTCGCGGCTCTCGGCCAGCTTGGCGAGCCCCTCGACCGCCGCGACCACCAGCGCCTCGGTCGACAGCGTGCGCTCGAGCTGACTCTGCACATGGCTGGCGACGGTGCGCAGCAGGGCGGCGGCCTCGTCGGGGTATGCATCGGCACCGCGTGCGGCGAAGACCAGAATGGCGGCGCCGCCGGCACCGATCCGAAGCTCGATCGTCATCAGCGAGCCGAACCCGGCCCGGCGTCCCCGCGTGCCGAGTTCGAGCACCGCCTCCGAGGCCGGCCCGAACACGCCGAGCGCCGTGCCGTCTGCCAGCACCTCCGGGACGCGGCCGGACGAGCGCAGCATCCGCCAGCCACGACCGGCGTCGTCGTCGCAGAACGCGACCGCCACGAAGTCGATCGGCACGTGCCAGGCGAGATCGGTCCGCAAGGTGTCGAGCAGCTCGCCGGTCGTCAGGCCGCTGGCGCTGCGTTCGGCCAGCCCGAAGAGCAGCTGCATGCGCTGCGAGAGCCGGTTGAGCGCGATGCCGATGGCCGCGATCTCGCGTCCGCCCGCGACCGGCACCTGCGTGCCGAGGTCGCCCGAGATCACCCGGCGC
>CAIUGQ010000727.1 GCA_903898725.1 uncultured Burkholderiales bacterium
CCACAAGGTCGCGACGGTCCCCGGCTTCGCGTTCGGGCTGACGGACACCGCGTCGGCGAACTACCAGCGGCTGTCGTACGGCGCGCTGGATGCGGCGACCGTCGCGGAGGGCGTGCAGCGCTTCGTGGCGGCGGTTCGGGACTGGTACCGGGCCTGAGCTCAGCCTCGGGAGGCGGCGTCCAGCGAGACCAGCAGGTCGGCCACCTGTCGCGCGTCGGGCAGGTCCACCGAGCGGAACACCAGGCGGGCACGCTCGTCGATCAGCAGCACCTGGGTGGCATGGACGTCGGCGCCGGAGCGCCCGCCGGCGGAGGCCCAGTCGAGCAGGCGAGTACCGTGCGCGGCGATCGGCACCGCGGCCCGCCAGCGCGGGCCGGCAGACAACGCGGTGCGCCAGCGTGCGAGCGAGGCCGGGTCGTCGCCGAGCGCGTCGACGCTCACCGACAGCAGCTGCAGTCGCTCGGCACGCTGCGGGCCGAGCAGCGCCTGTACCCGCGCGAAGGTGGCGCCCTGGATCGGGCAGGTGCTGGTGCAGCCTGTGAACATGAAGTGCAGCGCGGTGATCCGGCCCTGCAGCTGCCGCTCGAGCGGCAGGCGCACGCCGTCGTCACGCAGCACCGTCAGCGCGGGCACCGGTTCAGCGGGCTCGATGCGTCCGTGACGCGCGAACGCCTGCGGCTGTCGCGCCGGCCACGCCGCGACGGCCGCGGTCGCGGCGAGCGCCTGCAGCAGTCGTCGTCGTGCGTCGGGCATGGCGGTCGGATCGGTGCGTCGGTGGACAGCCGGGCCGGCGGGTTGCAGGCCGCTCAGCGTGCGCGGCCCGTCAGGTGACGCCACAGCTGGGTGCAGGCGGCGTCGCTCAGGTCGTAGCGTGGCATCGCGCGCGGCAGCATCACGCCGGCCGGATCCTGTCCGGTCCGCAGCAGCCGACAGAAGGCCGCCTCGTCGTACCGGCTCGGCGGGCCGCCGCGCCGCGCCGCGGGCTCGAGGAGCACCGCGCGCGTGAGCCGAGGCCCGAGGCTGGCGAGGGCGGCCGGCGTGCCGTCACCGGCTGCGGGCGAGGCCGAGGGCCAGTGGCAGTTGGCGCAGGCGCTCGCCTGCGCCGGCAGCGGGGTCTCGTGGCCATCGATGCGCGCGCTGAGCGGCGAGCGCCCGTCGAACGCCCGCTCGCCCTCGGCATCGCCGCGCGTGGCGCCGAGCCAGGCGGCGACCGAGGCGAGCACGCCCGCGGCCACCACCGCCCCGATCACTGCGCTCGCCAGACGCATGCCTTGAAGGTGCCGTAGGCGGGATCGCCGAAGGTCGCATTGTCGCAGGCGATCTGCCCGGCCACGCCGGTCTTCACCGCCCAGCGCGAGTCGGCCCCGTAGAACACCGTCGCGGTGACGCCGGCCGGCAGCTCGCAGCGCTGCCACTCGGCGGCACAGGTCGCCTCGGTGCCGTCGCGCACCCGCGGATCGCTGGCGGGCGAGGCGCCGGTCCAGGCCGCGGCGACGCCGCTCAGGGCCGAGAGCGGCACCGGCACCGCGGCCGCGGCACCCGGCGTGCGCCAGCGCAGGCGGATCGTCGCGCCGCCCCAGTCCTCGTAGTACTCCAGCCGGATCGTGTAGCGGCGGCCGGCCTGGAAGGTCACGGGCGCGGCCACGTCGACCATCGGCGCATGCAGCGTCCAGTTGTCGATCACCAGCCGACCGTCGATCCACAAGCGCACGCCGTCGTCCGACAGGGTCTCGAAGACATGGGTGCCGGAGGCGAGCGCCGTCACCGATCCGGTCCAGCGGACCGAGAACCGGTCCGCACCGACGTTCACGCCGGCGGGCGCGCCCCCGGCCCAGTCGAAGTCGACCGCCTCGTTGCGCACCGCGACCGGCGCGCCCGCACCCGGCACCATGCCGGCGAAGTACTCGGCCCGCAGCCCGGTGGCCCGGGGCGGCACGCCTTGCGCATCGCCGATCTCGGCGACGTAGCGGGCGAGTTGCGCGACCTCGGCACCGGTGGCCGAGAGCCCGCGGTGGGCGCGGATCGCATCGGAGAGCGTCGCGGCACGGCCGTCGTGCAGGTAGGGCGCGGTGGCCCAGGCGTCGCGCAGCGTCGGCGGATCGATCGCGGCGAGCGGTGCGCCGAGGCGCCGGCCGCTGCCGGGCTGCCGGACGGTGCCGACGTCGACCGGGCCGCGGGTCGCGCTGCTCGTGAAGTCGCGCCCGCCGTGGCAGTCGGCGCAGCCGAGCGAGGCGAACAGCGACTCGCCAGCGGCCGCGCCGGCCGTCAGCGCACCGTTCGCCGCGCGCAGCGGCGACGGCGCGACCTGGGTCAGCGAGGACACGTAGGCCGCCAGCGCATCGAGGTCGGCACTCGCGCCGGCCTTGCGGTCGCCCAGCGGGAGCGCGCGGGTACCGGTGTCGAACTGCGCCTGGCTCATCAGGCCCGTGCCGCCCGCGAAGGCGCGGATCTGCGCCTCGAAGTCCTGTACCTCGTCGAAGTTGCCGCTCCAGTGCAGACGGCCCTGGGCCCCCGCGCGCCCGCGCAGCGAGATCGTGTTGCGCAGGCCCTCGCCGAAGCCGGTGAGGTCCCAGGTGCGGCCGTCGTGCCCGCCGTCGTTGTGGCAGCTCGCGCAGCTCATGTAGGCATCGCGCGCCAGGCGCGGGTCCCGGGCATCGTAGAAGAGCTGCTTGCCCTTCAGCACGTTCGCCGCGAGCGGTTCGGTGGCCACGGTGCGGACCGCGCCGAGCAGCGTCACCCGCGTCGTGCCGGCGGTCACCAACGCGGCCAGGTCGTAGACGCCGACGCTGCGCTCCAGCACGTTGTGGACGTAGAGCTGCAGCCCGTCCGGCGACACCGCGACACCCTGGGGCGCGAGGCCGGCCTCGATGCGCATCAGCTCGCGCCGCGTGGCCACCTCGATCACCGCCACCTGGCGGCTGGTCTCCAGCGCGGCGAACACGTAGCGGCCGGTCGGATGGAAGACGGCCGCCGAGGTCACGCTCGAGTTGTCGTGGTCGATGCGGGCCGTGCCGACTTCGCGCATCGTCGTCAGGTCCACCAGCGAGCTGACCGCGCGCACGGTGTTCTGGAAGTCGAGGTTGCGGCCCCCGTTCGTCGAACCCGCCGGTGCCTCGCGCAGCACGCCGCGCCGGACGTTGTCCTGCTTCGACGGGATCCACGCGCTGCGCCCGTCGGGGGCGATTGCCGGCGCACCGAGGTAGTTCGGCACGCCGCGTCCGCCGATCGCGCTGTCGGGGACCTCGCTGTGCGCGAGCGTGACGGTGCGCTCGACGGCGGCGCTCGCGGTGGACACCACCACGACCTCGCCGCCCGCGGCGCCCGGCACGACGTCGCGCGTCGACTCGCCCGGCAGCGGCCGGGTCACGAACCGGCTCACCAGCACGCGGGCGCCGTCGGCGGTGACTGCGAGGTGACGCGGGTTCGGGCCGACGTCGATCGACGTCCGGACCGCGCCGGCCGCGTCCACGCGCAGCAGCGCGCCCGAAGCCTCGAGCACCACCCAGGCCGCCCCGGCCGGATCGAAGGCGATGCCGTAGGGCTGCGAGGCGCGCGGCATCGGATGCGTGGCGACCACCTGCAGGCTCGAGGCGTCGATCACCGAGAGGCTGGCCGAATCGCGGTTGGCGACCCACACGCGGCCGTCGGGCGCGATCGCCACCGAGCGGGGCGCGGCGCCGACCCGGATCTCGGCGACGCGCTGGCGCGTCGCCGCGTCGATCACTGCGACCGTGTCGGCATCCGGGTTCACCGCCCACAGGCGGGCGCCCGCGGTGCGGCGCTCGACGGCCAGGTTGGACGAGGCGCGTGCCAGGGCGGCCGCGGCGTCCACCTGCTGGCGGAAGGTCGTCACGCTGGTGCGGGCGCTCGAGTCGCGCACCGTCAGCGTCACGGTGTACACGCCGGCCGCGGCGTACGCATGGCTCGCCGTCGGGGAGGCGGTGAACGCGGTCGGCGCGCTGCCGTCGCCGAAGTCCCAGCGGTAGGCGAGGCCGGTGCCGCTGGCGCGTGCCGTCCAGCTCGCGGCGGTACCGGCGACGGTCGGTGCGGGCTGGATCGGTTCGACGACGATCGGCGGCTCGTCGACGCCGATCGCGAGGGTGGCGGAGGTGCTCGCGCCGCGTGCGTCGGTGGCGATGACCGTGGCGCGGAAGTCGCCGGATGCGGCCGGCGCGCCGGAGACGGTGCCGGTCGCCGGATCGATCGACAGCCCCTGAGGCAGACCGGTCGCGGTGAACGACAGCCGCTCGCCGTCGGGATCGCTGGCCGACAGCGCGAGGCTCGCGGCCGTGCCGCGCACCAGCACCGGCCGCGGCAGCGTGCCCCAGACCGGCGGCCGGTTCGCGCCGGGCAGGCCGAACACCTCGACCTCGGCCAGGCTCAGGTAGGTGGTCGCCGGCACGATCACGCGCACGTAGCGGCCGCGCGCCTGCGCCGTCACCGTCGCCAAGCGGCCGATGGAACCGGCCTGCTGCGAGCGCCAGACGGTCGGATCGGCGAGGAGCTGCTCGCGGCTGCGCCCGGTCATGTCGGTCTCGGAGACCAGCACCAGGGCGTTCGTCAGGCGCTCGGCGCAGCAGTCGCTGCGGTTCCAGAGCCGGACGGCCTGGATCGACTGCGAGGCGCCGAGATCGACCTGCCACCACGGCTCGGCCTGCAGCGCGGTGTGGGTCACCGAGTTCGCGCCCCAGGCACCGTCGCGGTTGCCGTCGACCGCGCGGGCCGCATCGCCCTGCCAGTCGACGCTCGACTGCGTCGCCGGGCGCCGCAGCGAGAGGTTCTGCAGGTAGACCGTCTTCTGCGCGTCCCACGGCCCGAGCTCGAGCAGCTCGCCTTCGGCGGCCGGCGTGCCCCAGGTGCTGCCGTCGGCGCTCGTCCAGATGCGAAAGCGCGCCGGCGTGCCGTTGGCCACGCCATCCTGGCGCGGCAGCAGGCGCGCGGCCGACACGACCTGCGGGGCGCCGAGATCGACCTGCAGCCAGTGCGGCGCGGGCGCGACGACCGGCGCATAGGCCGAGTGCCAGAGGGTCGACGGATTGCCGTCGATCGCGAGCGCTGCGGCGCCGCCGCCGGGCTGCTCGCTGCTGGCGCGGGCGCTCCAGCCGCCGCGGGCGATCGCGCGGCCGCCGGCATCGAGGAGCTCGAGCTCGGCGAGCGATCCCCAGGGGTTGCCGTTGACCTCGGTCAGTGCTTCCAGCCGCACGAAGCGCACGGCGCCGCTGGCACCGATCTGCCAGACGAACCAGCTCGAGACCGTGCGCGCGCCGTTGGAGGCCGACACCGTCACGACGTGGCGGCCCGGACGCGCGGGCGTGCCCGAGATCTCGCCGCTGGCCGTATCGATCGCCGTGCCCGCGGGCAGGCCGCGGGCCGACCAGGCGAGCGCCCGTCCGGCCGGGTCGGTGCCGCGGACGGCGATCCGGGCGAACGCGCCGACCGCGCCGCCCTGGTCGGCGACCGGTGCGATCCGGGGCGTGTCCTCGAGCGTGACCCGCAGCGTGTGCGCGATCGAGGGCGTGCCCTGCGCGTTCATCGCGAACAGCATCCAGTAGCCGGGCAGCAGCTCGCCGGGATTCGACGGGATCTGCAGGTCGTAGGCCCCCGGGCTCGCCGTCGTGGACGGCACCGGCAGACGGCGCTGGTCGTTGTTGACCGTGTGCGTGGTGGCCGACAGCCGCACCAGCGCGAAGGCCGTGACGCCCGCATCCGCGCTCACGCGCACGCGGGTGCCGTGACCGACGGTCGTCGGGGCCGACGCGATCCGCGGGCGCGCCGCCTCGGCACCGTTCGCGTCGAACAGGTACGGCGGCGACAGGATCTCGTAGTTCGGCTGGTTGCCCGCGCAGCCCTCGCCGCACAGGCCGCCTCCCGCCGACAGCACGCGGCCGTCGGGCAGCAGCAGCGCGATGCTGTGGTAGTTGCGCGGCCGGGTCATCGCCGGCAGCACGGTGAAGGTCTCGGTGATCGGGTCGAAGAGCTCGGCCGGCAGCACCGCGAAGTCGTTGGAGAAGCCGACGCCGCGGGTCTGCCCGCCGACGATCACCACCTGCCCGTTGGGCAGCACCACGCTGTTGTGGAAGGTGCGCGCGTAGTGCATCGCACCGACCTTGCGGACGGCGGCGTCGCCGTCGGCGTCGATCACGTAGGCGGCGCGACTCGCGGTGTTGTCGCCGCCAATGCCGGACATGCCGCCCGCCTTCAGGATGCGGCCGGCGTCGTACATCACCGTGATGCCGGTGACCGCGTCGGTGTCGTCGCCGCGCGGGCCGATCGGCACCACCGCACCGCCCCCCTGGGTGTCGATCCAGGACATCGCGGCCTGCGGGCCGGCCTGCAGCACCCGCCCGTTGCCCGTCGGGATCAGCCACATGTGCGAGTCGGCGCCCCACAGCGAGCCCGACTGCAGGAAGGGGCCGACCGGCACGCCGGAGAGCTGCCGCCAGCCGTCGGCCTCGGTCCAGACCTCGCCGTGCTTGTTGCCCGCGCCGCCGCTCCACGAGCCGCCGAGCGTCAGCACCGAGCCGTCGGCCAGCGTGGCGCTCGCGTTGTAGCCGCGCTTGATGTTCATCGTTGCCCCGCGCGTCCAGGTCGCGGAGACCGGGTCGTAGAGGCTCGTGTTGCCGGCGTCGATGCCGCCGTTGACCAGCAGGCGCCCGTCGGCGAGGTAGGCGGTGCCGGGGCAGAACATGTCGTGGCCGGTCTCGCTGACCAACTGCTCGGTCGACCGCCCGGTAGCGGGGTCGAAGAACGCGGTGTAGGTGCGGCCGCGCGCGGTGTTGAAGGCGAAGCGGCTCTCGGCCGACCACATCATCACCCGACCGTCGGGGAGGTTGGCCATCGACACCGGCACCAGCGGCAGCGTGCCCGGCGCGCTCCAGGTCGCCCGTGCGGCGGTCGCCGCGTCGACGGCCTTGCGGCGCGGCTGGCCCGCGTCCGCAGGGGCCAGGGCGGCGACGCGATCGGCGTCCTGGCGGGCCACGGCCTCGGGGTCGGCGGCACTCGAACCGCCTTCCGAACCGCAGCCGGCGAGCAGCGCGAGCGGCAGCAGCGTGGCGGCCAGGGCGAGGCGTGCGGAGGCGGTCTTGGGCATGGGCGGGCGGCGTGAAGCGTCGGTCGGCGGATGCGGCGGGCGCGGCCGGCCGCGCGACGGGGTGGGGGCCGGCGCACGCCGGAGTCGGCGCGCCACGGATCCGAAGCCATGCTAGGAATCGACCGGCGCCCGGCGTGTGTCGGGTGTCACGCCACGCCGCAGTTGCTGGCCGAGCCGTGGCGGCGCGTGCCGCCGGCCGACCGCTTGCCGC
>CAIUGQ010000728.1 GCA_903898725.1 uncultured Burkholderiales bacterium
GCGGCAACCGACGCCTGACGCCGGGCGCGCCCGGGGCCGGCCGGCGCCGAGCGAGGCCGCCGGCCAGCGAACCAAACAAAAAAGCCCGCGTCACCGCGGGCTTCTTCGTTTCCGGGCGGCACCGCCTCGCGGCGGAGCGCCGGGCATCACTTCGCCGACATCAGCGCGACGGTGGTGTCGAGCATGCGGTTGCTGAAGCCCCACTCGTTGTCGTACCAGCTCGAGACCTTCACCAGACGACCCGAGACCTTGGTCAGCGTCGAATCGAAGATCGACGAGCGCGGATCGTGGTTGAAGTCGCTCGAGACGAGCTGCGCGGTGTTGTAGCCGAGGATGCCCTTGAGCTCGCCTTCGGCCGCCGCCTTCATGATCGCGTTGACCTCGTCCACCGTGGTGTCGCGCGCGGCGATGAAGGACAGGTCGACGATCGACACGTTGAGGGTCGGGACGCGGATCGCGTAGCCGTCGAGCTTGCCGGCCAGCTCGGGCCGCACCAGCCCGACCGCCGCGGCCGCGCCGGTCTTGGTCGGGATCATGTTGTGCGCGGCGGCGCGCGCACGGCGCAGGTCCTCGTGCATCACGTCGGACAGGCGCTGGTCGTTGGTGAACGCGTGGACGGTGGTCATCAGCCCGTTGACCAGACCGATGGTGTCGTTCAGCGGCTTGACCACCGGAGCCAGGCAGTTGGTCGTGCACGACGCGTTCGAGATCACGGTGTGCGCCGCCTTCAGCACGCCCTGGTTGACCCCGTAGACGATGGTCGCGTCGACGTCCTTGCCGCCCGGCTGCGAGATGACGACCTTCTTGGCACCGCCCTTCATGTGGGCCGATGCCGCGGCCTTCGTCGTGAAGTAGCCGGTGCACTCGAGCACCACGTCGACGTTCTCGGCGCCCCACGGAATCTGGGCCGGATCGCGCTGCGCGAAGACCTTGATGCGGTCGCCGTTGACGACCATCGAGTCGCCTTCGACCGACACCGTGCCGCTGAAGCGACCGTGGGTCGTGTCGTACTGCGTCAGGTGGGCGTTGGTGTTCGGGTCGCCGAGGTCGTTGATCGCGACGATCTGCAGGTCGTGGGTCTTGCCGCCCTCGTAGTGGGCACGCAGGATGTTCCGGCCGATTCGGCCGTAGCCGTTGATGGCGACACGCAAGGTCATGACAGCTCCTTAGGTTGAATGCTTGGCGAGCACGGCGCGGACGGTGTCCGCGACGTTCTCGGGCGTGAATCCGAAATGCTTGAACAGCGTGCCGGCGGGGGCCGACTCGCCGTAGCGGTCCAGGCCGACGACCGCATCGCAGCGGTACTTCCACCACCCGTCGGTGACGCCGGCCTCGACCGCGATCCGCGGGAGAGTGTCGGGCAACACGCGTGCCTTGTATGTGACGTCCTGCCGATCGAAGACCGAGGTCGAGGGCATCGACACGATGCGCACCTCGATGCCGTCCTCGGCGAGCAGCTCGCGAGCGGCCATCGCCAGGCCCAGCTCCGAGCCGGTGGCGATGATCGCGCAGCGCGGTTCGGCGGCGTCGCGCACGACGTAGCCGCCGTGCCGGATGGCCTCGACCTGCGCGTCGGAGCGGGTCACGAAGGGCACGGCCTGGCGTGACAGCAGCAGCGCGCTCGGGCCATCGTCACGCTCGATCGACATCGCCCACGACACCGCCGCCTCGACGGGGTCGGCCGGACGCCAGACGTCCAGCCCGGGGATCAGGCGCAGGCTGGCGGCGTGCTCGACCGACTGATGGGTCGGGCCGTCCTCGCCGAGACCGATGGAGTCGTGCGTGAAGACGTGGATCACGCGCTGCTTCATCAGCGCGGCCATGCGGATGGCGTTGCGGGAATAGTCGCTGAAGGTGAGGAAGGTGCCGCCGAAGGGCAGGTGCCCGCCGTGCAGCGCGACCCCGTTCATCAGCGCGGCCATGCCGAATTCGCGCACGCCGTAGTTGATGTGGCGCCCTGCGACGAACGACTGGCCGTCGGGGCCGCCGAAGCTGCGGAACGCGCCGGCCCCCTTCCAGTCGGTCAGGTTCGAGCCGGTCAGGTCGGCCGAGCCGCCGAGCAGCTCGGGCAGCGCCGGGCCGAAGTGGTTCAGCGCGTTCTGCGAGGCCTTGCGGGTCGCGATCGTCTCGGCCTTCGTCACCGCCTCGTCGATGGCGCGCTGCGCGGTGAACTCCCAGGTCGCGGGGAGCACGCCGCGCATGCGGCGCTCGAACTCGCCGGCCTGCTGCGGGAAGCGCTCGGCATAGGCCGCGAACAGGTCGTCCCAGGCGGCCTGGCGCTGGGCGCCCGAGCCGGTGGCGTCCCAGGCCGAGTAGACGTCGGCCGGGATCTCGAAGGGGCCGTGGTTCCAGCCCATCCAGCGGCGCACGCCGGCGATCTCCTCGGCACCCAGCGGCTCGCCGTGGGCCTTCGACTTGCCGGCGCGGGTGGGCGCGCCCTTGCCGATGACGGTGCGGCACTGGATGAGGGTCGGGGCGAAGCGCTGGCCGCCGGGCATCTCGCGGCCGTTGGTGCCCCATTCCTTGGCGATCTCGATGGCCGCGTCGACCGCGTCGACGTCATGGCCGTCGACCTCGGCGATCACGTTCCAGCCGTAGGCCTCGAAGCGCCGCAGGGTGTCGTCGCGGAACCAGGACTGCACTTCGCCGTCGATCGAGATGCCGTTGTCGTCGTAGAGCACAACGAGCTTGGACAGGCCCCAGGTCCCGGCGAGCGAGCAGACCTCGTGCGAGATCCCTTCCATCAGGCATCCGTCGCCGGCGAACACCCAGGTGAAGTGGTCGACGATGGGGAAGCCGTCGCGGTTGAACTCGGCGGCCAGCATCCGCTCCGACAGCGCCATGCCGACCGCGTTCGCCAGGCCCTGCCCGAGCGGGCCGGTGGTGGTCTCCACGCCCGGCGTGATGCCGACCTCGGGGTGCCCGGGCGTCTTGGAATGCAGCTTGCGGAAGTTGCGCAGCTCGTCGATCGACAGGTCGTAGCCGGTCAGGTGCAGCAGCGCGTAGAGCAGCATCGAGCCGTGGCCGTTCGACAGCACGAAGCGGTCACGGTCGAACCAGGTCGGATGGGCAGGGTTGTGGCGCAGGTGCCGACCCCAGAGCGCCAAGGCGATGTCGGCCATGCCCATCGGCATCCCGGGATGGCCCGAGTTCGCCTGCTCGACGGCGTCCATCGCGAGTGCCCGGATGGCGGAGGCCATGCGGGCCGGTTCGCTGTGGTCGCGGGGCGCGTCTGCGGTCGGGCCGGTGTGGCCGGCGACGGCGGGAGGGGATGTCTGCATGGGGGGCGCCTCGCGGGCCGGTCGGGCCCGGCTGGGGGGGTGGGAAGCGTCGATTTTATCAAACGGGCGCGACCCGTCCGACGGCACGCTACACTGCGCCGCGATGTCCGCGCCCTCGGTGTACCGCCTGTTCCACGCCGGCCCGCTCGCGGCCGGTGCCCTGCTCCGCCTCGACGCCGAGTCCAGCCACCATGCGCTGCGCGTGCTGAGGCTGGCCGCGGGCGACACGGTCGAGGTCTTCGACGGGCGCGGCCGACGCTGCGCGGCCACCCTGCTCGACGCCGACCCGCGCGGCGCCACCGTGAGCGCCGGCGAACCGGTCGATGCGCGCACCGAGAGCCCGCTGGCGCTGGGGCTCGCCCAGGCGCTGCCCGCCGGCGACAAGATGGACTGGGTCGTCGAGAAGGCGGTCGAGCTCGGCGCGACCGCGATCCAGCCGCTGTTCTCGCGCCGCTCGGTGCTCAGGCTGGACGAGGCGCGCGCCGCCAAGCGGCTCGCGCACTGGCGGCGCATCGCGGTCGCCGCCTGCATGCAGTGCGGCCGCGACGTGCTGCCCTCGATCGCCGAGCCGATGCCGATCGAACGCTGGCTCGCGCGACCCGGCGGCCCCGGCTGGCCGGCGTCGGCGCCCGATCCGACAGCCTCCCCCGCCGCTGCCGGCGACCCGCAGCCGCTGCGCCTGATGCTGTCGCCGCGCGGTGAGGCCGGGTTGGATGCATGGCCGGCCCCGATGACGGGCGCCTGGCTGCTGGCCGGTCCGGAGAGCGGGCTCGACGATGCCGAGGAGGCCCGGGCGATCGCCACCGGCTGGCAGCCGCTGCGCCTCGGGCCGCGGACGCTGCGCACCGAGACCGCGGGCCTCGCTGCGCTGGCGGCACTCCAGGCACGGTTCGGCGACTTCTGACCGCCGGGACGGCGGCCCCGACCCATCCCGGCGGGCGGCCCGCGCGCAGGGACTGTCACGACGCGGACCGGCCGCTGCGCTAAGCTCGGCCCGAGCGGCGGGGTCCGTCGACCCCGCCTCCTGCCTTCCCACCCGACTTCGATAGGACTTCGACATGAGCCTGATGGACAACCTTCTCGGCAGCCTCGGCGGCGCGCTCGGCGGCCAGGCACAGCAGCAGGCGAATCCGCTGATGCAGGCGGCGATGGCCCTGCTCGCCGGCCAGCAGGGCGGCGGCGGCGCGGGCGGCCTCGGCGACCTGGTGGCGGCCTTCACCAAGGGCGGCATGGGCGATGTCGTCCAGTCCTGGATCGGCACGGGCCAGAACCTGCCGATCTCGGCGGACCAGCTCCAGCAGGTGCTCGGCAGCGACACGATCGCCGGCCTCGCGAAGCAGCTCGGGATGTCGCAGCAGGACGCCGGAAGCGGGCTCGCCGACCTGCTGCCGCAGCTCGTCGACACCCTCACCCCGCAGGGTCAGCTGCCGCAGGGCGGGCTCGGCGACCTGGGTTCGATCATGGCGGCGCTCGGCGGGCGCCGCTGACCGACCAGAACGCGCGGCACGCGACGCCCTGCCCGGCAAATTCGTCGGCGGCGTCGCGCAGCACGTCCAGCAGCGCGTCGCGGGCGTCCGCGTCGAAGCCCGGGGCGCCGGGCAGATGCTCGAGGACCAGCACCAGGCCCGGGCCGACACCGTCCGCGGCGCCTTCCCCCGGCGCGGGGTCGAGATCGGTCAGGCAGTCGTAGAGGGCATCGAGGTTCGCCCCGAAGTGAGCGGGCAGCCCGAAGCCCCGGGCGATCGCCGCCATCACCCCGGCCTTGTCGCGCGCATCGGCGCAGTCGGCATGGAGCAGCCGATGGCCCGCGGCCCGCGCCTCGCGACGAAGCGTCGCGATACGGCGTCCGGCCAGCGGCTCGACCGTGTGGGGCGGCAGGCCCTCGAGCGGGGTCATCGCGTCACTCCCGGATCCGTCGGAACGACGCGTAGTGGTCGTCGGTGTACCAGTACTCGCCCGAGACCCGGGCATTGCCGCCGGCCACGATCCGCCGCGCGCCGCGGTCGCGCGAACCGGGCGTCTTGACGGTGTATTCGGTGTAGTAGCCGCGGGGCTGGCGCGGCAGCAGCCGTTCGCGGTTGCCGAACACCGTGCCGTCCTTCGAGTACGGGAAGGGGCCGCCGGCACGGATCAGCGCGAGGGTGTCGCGAGCCTCGCGGGGCAGCTCGCGCAGCGCCACCTCGGTCCCGGCGCCCGGCACCCGCTCGTCGCGGGCGAGGGCGAACGCCCCCGCGAGCAGCACGAGCGACACCAGCAGCAGGACCGACCATCGGCGCATCGTCATGATGGCCGGATGCTACGGCACGGGGCAGGACGACGGAAGGACGACCCGATCGGCGAGCGGGTCGCCCGCGGGCTAGGCGAGCGAGAGCGGAGGCCGTTCGACCTCGTCCTGCGGATCGGGGTGCGGCGCGGCACGGAGCGCGTCGACCGTCTCGGGCACCGACGCGGCGCCCCCCGTGACCGCCCCGATCGCCCGGTCGAGCGTCGAGTCGTCGCCGACGATGCGGGCCTGTCCGCGCTGGATCATGAACGCGAACTCCGAGCCCTGGATCGTGAGGCTCTCCTCGGGCTGCCGGGTCAGGATGAACAGCTTGCGGGCCGGGCTGATCCAGGCGAGCTTGAACACCCGCGCACCGTCGTCGTCGGAGATCTCGATGCGCTGGCCACGACGCAGCGCCGAGAGCACCTGATCGGACGCCGACACGGTCGGCGCCCCCTCGGCCTCGTCCGGACGCGGCTCGAAGCGCACCGTGCCGTCGGGCTGCATCCGCACCGCGACGGCGCCAGAGGACGCGGAGGCGGCCGGGCGCGGCGGCAGCGGGGCCTGCGCCCGCTTCTTGGCGGCGGCGATCTCGAGGGTATGGGCCCGGAGCAGCTCGTCGAAGAACGCGACCCGCGCGTCCTCGGGGATGTCGATCCGGGCGAGTCCGTCCTTCAGGCCGCGGATCAGGGTCGGCAGCACGGTGGCCAGCCGCACGATCTCCTCGGACTGCTTGGGCGCGACGCTCCAGACGAGGTAGTCGGCGACCCGGATCCCCGCTTCCCAGGCCTGCGTCGCGGCCTCGCCCTCGTGGTCGGCGCGCAACCGTGCGAGGACCGGCGTCCACCAGCGGTGGAGGAACTCGCGCACGAAGGCCGGCGTGTCCTTGTCGACTCGGCGGCCGAGCTCCGTGCGGGCGTCGTCCTGCGCGATCGCGAGCGTCTCGCGCATCGCGGCCTCGCGGGCCACCTCCTGCAGGCTCGCGGCGCGACGCTCCGACTCCGCGCTCGAGAGCGCCTCGATCTCGGCGAGCGAACGGTCGAAGATCGACAGGTCGGCGTCGAACTCGGCGACGATCCGATCGACGACCCGGGCGAGGCCCTCGATCATCGGTGCACCGGGCGCGAGGTCGGCGTCGGGGTCAGCGCCGACGTCGGAGATCCGGTCGATCAGCCGGCGCATCGGATGCTGCCGACGTGCGAAGAAGCTTCGGTCCAGGAGCGCCGCCTTGACCGCGACGACCTGCAGCCGGAGCAGCTGCTGCTTGATCGAATCCGGCAGGCGCCGGTCCGAATAGATGTAGTCGAACACCATCGAGACGATCTCGACGGTGATCTGGTCGAGCGGCGAGCCCTGCTCGCGCACGCGCTCGACGATCGCCGGCAGCATGCCGTCGGCGTCGGCTTGCGAGGGACCGCGCTGGATCGCGGTCAGCGACGCGACCAGCGGGCGCTGCACGGGCGCGACCGGGATGTCGGCGACGCCGAACATCGCGGGGTTCGACAGCATCCGCGCCACCTGCATGCGGCCGCCGGCGCGACCCGCGGATGCATCGGTCATCGCGGCCTGCAGCGCCTGCATCGGGTCGAGGATCGTGCCGTAGCCGTCGACCGCCGCCGCCGCGTTGGCGCCGTCCTCCTCCCACTGCGCGCCGCCGATGCCGGGCGCGGCACCCGGATGACCCGCAGCACCTCGCATCGGACCGTGCTGCGCCGTCGCACCGCGCATCGCGCCGCTGTGGCCGCCAGGACCCTGGCCGCCGCCGGCCGCCGCGCTCCCGCCGTCCCGCCCGGCGCCCGCCGCGTCGGCAGCCGATGCGCC
>CAIUGQ010000729.1 GCA_903898725.1 uncultured Burkholderiales bacterium
CCCGCCGAGGCGCCGCGCATCCGCGCCGAGATCGCGCGGTTCGCCGCGCAGGGCACCTTCCGGCCGCTGGTGGGCGCGGTGTTCCCGATCGAGCGGGCCCTAGACGCGCTGCGCGCGCTCGAACGGCGCGAGGCGCCCGGCAAGATCGTGGTGACGATCGCGGACGACTGACGGCGCGGACGACTGACGCCGCCGACGTCCGACGGCGCGGACGACTGCCGGGGCGGACGTTCCGCCCCGGCGCGCCCGAGCCCGCGTCAGCCGAACGGCCGCACGCCGATCAGCGCGCCGTGCAGCCAGAACGCGAAGGCCGCCCAGGCCGCCAGGCCCGCGACGATCGCGATCACGTCGCGCGAGGCCGGGCCCGACACGTAGCGGGTGCCGGTGCGACGGTCGCGCTTGCGCGAGGCGATGTACAGCAGCACCGCCCACGCCAGGAAGCCGCCGAACAGCACGACATCGGCAAGCCGGCCGTTGGCGATCAGGTGGGAGAAGGCCCAGACCTTGACGCCCATCACCATCGGGTGGCCGACGGCCGCCTTGATGGCGGTGCCAGGCACGTAGGCCGCGGCCAGCAGCACGAAGGCGGGGATCGTCAGCAGCGCGGCGATGTGACGGGTCCAGACCGGCGGCATCCACAGGTCCACCGGCGCGGTGCGCGTGAGGCCGTAGCCCCAGACGATCAGCACGAAGCCGGCGATCGAGGCGAGCGAGTAGAGCCCCTTGTAGGCCCCGGGGCCGAGGCGCCGGATCAGCGAATCACGTCCGCCGTCCGCGAAGATGCGCACCGAGTGCACCCCCAGGAACAGCACCATACCCAGCAGCATCATGCCCATCGCGACCCTCCGGTTGGCGCCGATCCTAGCACCGCCGCGCACGATGCCCGCAGGCCGACCGCCGACCGTCCGATGTCTGCCCGATGCCCCGTCGCGCCTGCCGGTGCACAATCGCGGTCTCCGATCTCACCGACGCCCGACGCCATGAGCACCGATACCACCCTCCAGTCCTTCCAGGCCGACGTCATCGACGCATCGATGCAGGTGCCCGTCCTGGTCGACTTCTGGGCCCCGTGGTGCGGCCCGTGCAAGTCGCTCGGACCGATGCTCGAGAAGCTCGAGCAGGCCTACGGCGGCCGCTTCAAGTTGGTCAAGATCGACACCGATGCCGAGCAGCAGCTCGCCCAGCACTTCCGGATCAAGTCGATCCCGACGGTCTACGCGTTCGTCGGCGGCCAGCCGGTCGACCAGTTCCAGGGGGCGCTGCCCGAGGGCAAGCTGCGCGAGTTCATCGACCGGCTGATGCCGAACCCCTCGGACATCGAGCTCGAGCAGGCCGGCGCCGCGCTCGACCGCGGCGACGAGGCCGCGGCCACCGAGCACGCGAAGAAGGCGATCGCCCTCGACCCGTCGAACGACTCGGCCCGCCTGCTCTACGCGCAGCTGCTGCTGGGCACGGGCGAGCCCGCCGCCGCCCAGGGTCAGCTCGATGCGCTGTCGGCCGCCGCGAAGGCCGACCCGCAGGTCGCCGCGCTGATGCAGCAGGTGGCCGACGCGGCCGATGCCTCGAAGCCGCCGGTGCCGCACGAGCTGCTCGATCGCGTGGCCGCGCACCCGACCGACCTGACGACGCGGCTCGAGCTCGCCGAATACTGGATCGAGTACAAGGAATGGGAGCCTGCGTTCGAGCAGCTGCTGGAGATCGTGCTGCGCGACCGTGCCTTCCAGGAGGACATCGGCCGGCGGCGGATGGTGCAGGTCTTCGAGCTGGCCGCGGCGCAGCCGCAGCTGGTGTCGGAGTGGCGGCGCCGGCTTGGCGGCGCGCTCAACGTGCGTTGAGGGCCGCGCCCCCGTCACCCCTGAAGGCCTGAGGCTGCGGGGTCCGGAAATGGCGAGCATCGGGCCGGCCCGGACGGCATGCTCGGCGGATGCCTGCCCAGCCCGCTCCAGCCGCCCCGTCGGCGCCTGATCGACCGCTGCCCGCCTCGCTCCTGGGCGCCGCTGCAGGGGCCCATTTCGCCGACCAGCTCGCGCTCGCGGCCCTGCCGCTGCTCGCGGTGGCCGTGCTCGGCGCGGACCCGGCCGGCGTCGGCCTGCTCGTCGCCGCGCACGGGGCGGCCTGGCTCGCGGTGACGCTGCCCGGCGGTGTCTGGGTCGACCGCATCGGCCCGGTCCGCATGCTCGCCCGCGCGCAGGCCGTCTCGGCGGCGGGCTGGAGCGCCGCGGTGCTCGCGGTCCTCGCGGGGTCGGGCGGCGCGCTGGCAGCGGCGGCCTTCGTCGCGTCGGCCGGCATGGTGCTCTTCGTGCTCGCGGCGGTGCCTGCCGTCCGCGAGATGGTGGCGCCCGCCGAGCTGTCGCGGGCGAACGCGCGCATCGAGCTGATCCGCGCGCTGGTGACGCTGCTCGCACCGGTGCTCGCGGGCCTGCTGGTGCAGCGGGTCTCGGCGGGCTGGGCGCCCGCCGCGGCGGCGGCGGCGTCGCTGGCGGCGATCGCCTGCGCGGTGCGCGTGCGGGCAGCCCGGGCCGCGCCGGTACCGGACGACGAAGTCGCGAACGTGTCGCATCCGCAGCCGCAGCCGCAGCCGCAGCCGATGCCGATGCCGATGCCGATGCCGATGCCGCGGACCGCGACCGCGACCGCGACCGCGACCGCGACCGCGCCGCCCCGTCCGGTCCGCGAGCCGATGGTCCGTGCGATCGCCGAGGGCGCGCGGTTCGTCGCGGCGCATCCGCTGCTGCGTCCGATCGCGCTGTGCGCGGTC
>CAIUGQ010000730.1 GCA_903898725.1 uncultured Burkholderiales bacterium
CGCGTGGCGAAGCTGGACGCGCCTGTTCCCGGCACCGCTCGTCGCCGAGGCCGACGCGGCGCTGGCCTCGCTCGGATTGAGCGGGCGCGAGGACACCCGCGCCGACCGGCTCTCCGGCGGCGAACGTCAGAAGGTCGTGATCGCACGGCTGCTGCTGCAGCGGCCTCGGCTGATCCTCGCCGACGAGCCGACCGCCGCGCTCGATCCGGCAGCCACCGAGGTCGCCATCGCCGCGCTGCTGCAGGCGTCGGCGCGGGCGGCGCTGGTGAGCGTGGTGCACGAGCCGGCCCTGCTGCCGAGGATGGCCGACCGGGTGATCGGGCTGGCGGACGGTCGTATCGAGTTCGACCTGCCGATCGTGCAGCTCGAGGCGGGGCGGCTGGCGGCGCTGTATCGACCCCCGAGCACGGGGCCCCGGCAGACTTCCCTTCGAGGAGACACGATGTCCAAGAGATCCCTGATCGCCGCCTGCGCGGTCTGCGCCGTCGCGCTGGCGACGGCCGCCCCCGGCCCGGCCGCCGCCAAGACGTTGCGCGTCTCCAACCAGGGCGATGCGCTGTCGATGGATCCGCACTCGCTCGCCGAAGCGGTGCAGCTCTCGTTCACCGGCAACATCTACGAGCCGCTGGTCACCCGGGACAAGACGCTTCGACTCGTCCCCGCGCTCGCGAGTTCCTGGACGCTCGCGAGCCCCACGGTCTGGCGCTTCTCGCTGCGGCGCGGCGTGCAGTTCCACGACGGTGCCGCGTTCGCCGCGGACGATGTGGTGTTCTCGATCCGTCGCGCGATGGGCGAGGGCTCCGACATGAAGACCCAGGTCTCGTCGGTGAAGGAGGTCCGCCGGCTCGACGACCACACCGTCGAGATCGAGACCACCGCCCCCAACCCGATCCTGCCCGACCTGCTGACCACGGTGTACATGCTCGACCGGGGCTGGGCCGAGGCGCAGGGCGCCGAGCGGCCGGTCGATCGCCGTCGGGGCACCGAGAACGCCGCGTCCTTCCGTGCCAACGGCACCGGGCCGTTCCGCCTGCGCGAGCGGCAGCCGGGCGTGCGCACCGTGCTGTCGCGGCACGCCGGCTACTGGGGCACCGTCGACGGCAACGTGAGCGAGGTCGTCTTCCGGCCGATCGCCAACGACGCGACGCGCCTCGCGGCCCTGGTCTCGGGCGAAGTCGACCTGATCGACCCGGTGCCGCTCCAGGACATCGCGCGCCTGCAGTCGAATCCGGCGCTGCGGGTCGTGCAGGGCCCCGAGTCGCGGATCATCTTCCTCGGGTTCGACCAGAAGCGCGACGAGCTGCTCTACTCGAGCGTGAAGGGACGCAATCCGTTCAAGGACCGACGGGTCAGGCAGGCCGTGCTGCAGGCGATCGATACCGGCGCGATCATCGATCGGCTGATGCGCAAGGCGGCGCGCCCGGCGGGGCTGATGGTGTCCGAGGGCATCCGCGGCTACTCGCAGGCGCTCGACACCCGCCTGCCTCACGACCCCGCAGCGGCGCGCCGGCTGCTCGCCGAGGCCGGGTATCCGGAGGGCTTCGAGGTGACCCTCAACTGCCCGAACGACCGCTACGTCAACGATGCCGAGATCTGCCAGGCCGTGGCCTCGCAGCTCGCGCGCGTCGACATCCGGGTGAGGCTGCTCGCGGAACCGAAGTCGACCTATTTCCCCAAGGTCCTCAAGCGCGACACGAGCTTCTACATGGCCGGCTGGTCGCCGGCGGGCTACGACGCGCACAACGCGCTGTTCGCACTGATGGCGACGCCGCAGGGCGGGCAGGGTCAGTGGAACATCGGCGCCTACAGCCATCCGCGCATCGACGAGCTCACCCGGGCGATCCAGTCGGAGACCGATGGCGAGCGGCGCACGGCGATGATCCACGAGGCGCTGGCCCTGCATCGCGACGACGTCGGCCATGTGCCGCTGCACCAGCAGACCCTGGCCTGGGCGATGCGCACGGGCGTGGAGGCCACCCAGCGGCCCGACAACTTCATGTTCTTCAAGTGGGTCACCGTGCGATGAACGAGCCGCGTCCGCGGCACCGCGCCGCGGACGACAGACGCCTCCGATCCGCGCGGTGCGCGAGGCTTGCGGCGGCGGCCGGAGCCGCGATGTGGCTCGCCTGGGCGGGCGCGGCCGCCGCGCAGTCCGCGCCCGTGCGGGTCGGCGACTTCCGGCCGGTCGAGGGGGTGCCGCCCGCGCCCTGGCGTTCGATCCGCTTCGACGAGCGCGTGCCCGCCACCCGCTACCGGACGCTCGACTGGGACGGCCTCGGCGCGGTCGAGGCACGCGCCGAGGCGTCGATGTCGCTGCTCGCGCGCCCGATCGAGATCGACCTGCAGGCCACGCCGATGCTGTGCTGGCGCTGGCGCGTCGACGGCGTGCCGACGACGGCCGACATGAGCACGAAGGCCGGCGACGACTACGCCGCCCGCGTCTACGTCGCGTTCGAGCTGCCCGCGCAGGCGATGGGCCTCGGCGTGCGCGCGCAGCTCGCGCTCGCCCGCCGCCTGTACGGCGAGCATGTGCCGGATGCGGCGATCAACTACGTCTGGGACAACCGGCAACCGGTCGGCACCAGGCGTCCCAACGCCTACACCGACCGGACGCTGATGGTCGTGCAGCGCAGCGGCGCGGCGCTCGCCGGCAGCTGGGTGAGCGAGCGCGTCGACGTGCTCGCCGAGGCGAGCCGCGCGTTCGCCACCGACCGGCCGGTCGCGCGGCTGCTGGCGATCGCCTCCGCTACCGACAACACCGGCGAGCGGGCGC
>CAIUGQ010000731.1 GCA_903898725.1 uncultured Burkholderiales bacterium
CAACCGGCCCGACGCCAACGGGCGCGGCAACCCGGCCATGACCTTCGTTCACCAGAACGGCCGGCTGCTGTCCGCGCTGGACTTCTCGGCCACCAACGGGCTGAACGGCGCTCAGGCGGCCATGCAGTTCCGCCGGGTCGGTCAGTCGGGCACCACGGTCGGCACGCAGAACGCCGGCCCGGACGCCAACGGCCGCACCGTTCTGGACTACCGCTTCAGCGACAACGAAGTCACGGCGCAGATGTACTTCCACGCCGAGCGCTTCGGCTACGCGCACATCCTGCGCAACGGCGGGGCCTACGGCGCGGCGGGCTTCTTCGGCGTGCCGGACGAGTTCAAGACCGGGGCCTTCACCTCGGGCATGACCACCTTCCGCTTCGAGAGCAACCAGGACGTCGGCACGGCCCGCATGCTCTACAACTTCGCCAACGACGGCGGCGAGAGCGGCACGGTGCGCGCCCGGCTGTACTACCTCGATCGCAACGGCTCGGACGGCTTCAACAAGATCCGCTACACCTACGTGTCGAACGCGTCGACGCCGGTTTCGCGGAATTGATCGTCCGGTTGCACCCGACGGCAAAAACTGGCGGCCTGGCCGCCAGTTTTTTTTTCTGAAGGGTCGATCCGATGGCGTCCTCGCATCGGGCTGTGTTGCGCTCTGAGTCCCGCTGGCCGCTGTGGGCCTTCTGCCTCTGGCTCGTGCTGCTGCCGCTGCCCTTCGGCGCGGCGCGCACCTGGGCGCTGGCACTGGTGCTGCCGCCGCTCTTCCTGCTCGCGGCAGCGGTGAGCTGGCGCGGCCGGCCCGACTCGGGGCTGGCGGCCTTCCTGCTGCGCCCGCCGGGGCTGCTGCTCGCGGCCTTCATGCTGGTGGTCGCGGCGCAGCTCGTGCCGTGGACCGGCGCGCCGCTGTCGGTCGTGCCCTACCGCACGCAGCTCTACCTGCTCACGGCCTTCGGCTGCACGGTCACGGTCTGGCTCACGACGGTCCTGATCCGCTCGGACCGGGACCTGCGGCTGATGCTGCTCGCGCTGCTGGCCGGCGGGCTGCTGCAGGCGGTGATCGCGACGCTGATCATGGCGACCCGCACGGGCTTCTCGTTCCTCGACAGCGAGATCGTCGCGGACTCGGTGGCCAGCGGCACCTTCGCGAACCGCAACCACCTGGCGGGCTACCTGAACATCGCGCTGTCGGCCGGCATCGGGCTGATGGTGGGCCACCTGGCGGCACCGCGCGAGGGGCGCCGCTGGGCACTGCGGGTGCGCGACTGGATGGAACTGATGCTGGGCGGCAAGGCGCGGCTGCGGCTGGTGCTGGTGATGCTGGTGATCGTGCTGATCGCCACCCGCTCGAGGATGGGCAACGCGGCCTTCTTCGCGGCGCTGCTGGTGGCCACCCTGGTCTATGCGGTGTTCGAGCGCGAGCGGCGGCGCGGGCTGCTGCTCTTCGCGGCCAGCGTGGTCGCGATCGACCTCCTGCTGATCGGGGCCTGGGTCGGCATCGACCGGGTGGTCGACCGGATCCAGAACACGCCGCTGGCCGAACGGGTGGTGGGCGGTGCGCCCGCGACGGAGGGGGCCGCCGGCACCCCGGCCGCGGGCGGCTCGGCGACGGGCGCTGCAGAGCCGGTGCGGCGCGACCCGCGGCGCGAGCAGTCGGTCGAGGACCGCATCGAGCCGGCGCTGGACGCGGCCTCGATCGTGCGCGACCACCCGCTGCTGGGCACCGGCGGCGGCACGTTCTACCTGACCTACATGGCCTACCAGCCGAACTGGGAAGGCTTCTACAACCACGCGCACAACGACTACCTCGAGATCGCGGCGGACACCGGCCTGCTCGGGCTGGGCCTGCTGGTGGGGCTCGCGGCGCACGCGCTGTGGACGGCGGTGGGGCTGCTGCGCAGGCGGCGCAATCCGGTGCTGCGCAGCGCCGGCTTCGCGGCGGTGATGTCGATCACCGCGATGGCGCTCCACGCACTGGTGGACTTCAACCTGCACATCCCGGCCAACGCGCTCACCTTCTGCGTGATGGTGGCCCTGCCCTTCGCGGCCAGCCGGCTCCACGGCCGTGAACCCCGTGAGGCACGGGGCGCACGCGAGGACGCCTCACCGTCGTCGCCGACGGCGACCGGAGCGATCGGATGAGCCGCGCCCGCCCCTGGAGGGCCCGGCTGGCCGCGCTGCCGGTGATCGTGGTGCTGCTGGGTGCGACCGCCTTCGTGCTGCGCGAGGGCTTGGCGGAGCTCCATGCCATCGATGCGAGCCGTCAGATCGCGGCCTGGGAGACCGGCGGCGTGCTGTCGGGCCCGCGGATGGAGGCGACCGAGAAGACGCTGCGGCAGGCAGCCGCGCTCTCGCCCGCCAACGGCGACCACCGCGAGGCGCTCGGCACGCTGTACTTCGCGCGGGCGGTGGTGCCGCAGCAGCGCTCGGCCGCGGGGCGGCTGGCGGACTTCGACCGGGCGGTGCTGGAGTACCGCGAGGCCACGCGCCGCACCACGGTCTCGGGCTATGCCTGGGGCAACCTGATGATCGCCAAGCACTACGCGGGGCAGATCGACGCGGAGTTCGCGCAGGCGCTGCGCAATGCGGCCCGCTACGCGCCGCACGAGGCGCCGGTGCAGCTGATGCTGATCGGCGCGGTGCTGCCGCGCTGGACGCAGCTCGCAGGCGAGGCGCGCATCGCGGCGGCGCACGCGGTGCAGCTCGGCTGGGACGATCGGCGCGAGCAGATCGTGGCGGAGGCGCGCGAGGCGCCGGGCCGCGAGGCCTGGTGCGCAGCGGACCTGCTGCTGATCGACCCGGCGCTGATCGCCTCGATGCGCCGGCTGTGCGCGGCGACCGAGCCCGGACTCAGTCGACCCGGGCCAGCGCCGCGTCGGGCACCGTGACGCGCACCTGCTGCTGCATGCACTCGAGCAGCACGCAGGCGCGCAGCAGGCCGTCGCGCTGCAGGTAGACGCCCTGCAGGCCGGCGAACGGCCCGTCGAGCAGGCGCACCGGGTCGCCGGGCTGCAGGCGGGCGGCGGCCTGCGCATCGAGGTCGATGCCGTCTAGGCGCCGCAGCGCATCGATTACGCCAGCCGGCACGCGCGGCGCGGTGGCGCCGAAGCGCACGAGCTGCATCACGCCTCGCGTGGAGCGCAGCGTGCTCCAGTCGTGGCGGGTGCTGCTCAGGCGCACGAACGCATAGCCCGGGAACATCGGCTCGCTGAGCTTGCGACGCACGGTGCCGACGCGCCGCGTGACGCGGCAGCCGGGCGCGAAGGCCTCGAAGCCCTGGTTGGCCAGATGCTCGATGGCGCGGTCCTCCTCGCGCGACTTGCAGCGCAGGACGTACCAGCCCACGTCGTGAGCTTCGGACGGGCGCGCGGCGGCGTCCATCGTCGATGCGTCAGGGCTTGGAGAACACGACGAAGGGCTCGCCACTCGCGGTCCGCGAGAAGCCGGCCCCACGCGCCGGGACCGCCTTCGCGTCGAGACCGGCGCTCGCCGTCGGCTTCGAGCCGAGG
>CAIUGQ010000732.1 GCA_903898725.1 uncultured Burkholderiales bacterium
GGCGGCGACCTGATGGGGCATCCGCTGGACGCGCTCGCCTGGCTGGCCGGCAGCGCCGGGTCCCGCGGCCTGACGATGCGCCGCGGCGATGTCGCGATTCTCGGCAGCCTGGTCACCTCTCGGTTTCCCAAGGCGGGCGAACGCTGGCGCTTCGAGCTCGAGGGCTTCGAGCCGCTCGAGCTGTCCATCGAAGCCTGAACCGGAGCGCGCGCGATGACCTCTGCCGGCGAACCCCTCGGCGGCGCGACGGCCGACGCCGGGGCCGACCTGACCGCGGTGCCCGACCCCAGCCGATATCGGCAGGGGCTCCGGTGCCTGCACGACTACCTGCGCGAGCATGCCCGGGCACAGCCCGACAAGCCCGCCTTCATCTGGTACGGCCGCGAGGTCGGCTACCTCGAACTCGACCGCTGGAGCGACGCCCTGGCGGTGCGGCTGGCGCAGCTCGGGGTCGTGCCGGGCGATCGGGTCGCGCTGTTCCTGAACAACTGCCCGCAGTACATCGTCGCGCATGTCGCGATCCAGAAGCTCGGCGCGGTCGTGGGGCCCTGCGGCCCGCTGTTCAAGGCCGCGGAGCTCGAGTACCAGCTCAACGATCTGGGTGCCCGGGTCGTGATCGCGGCCGATGCGCTGTACCCGGTGCTCGCGGCCGTCCAGGCGAAGACCTCGATCACGCACGTCTTCTGCACCCACTACGGCGACCTGCTGCCGCCCGAACCGACGCTTGCGCTGCCCGACGAGCTCAAGGCACCCCGGACCCGGCCCGCCGGCACCGAGGACCTGCTCGAGGCGATCGCCGCGGTGCCGCCCGACGCCGCGCTGCCCGCGCACACGCCCGCGATCGACGACATCGCGCTGATGACCTACACCTCGGGCACCACCGGCCTGCCCAAGGGCGCGATGCTCAGCCATCGCAACGCGCTCTTCAAGACCGGCGTCACCGCTGACTGCAACGATGTCCGCGGCGACGACGTGACCCTCGCGATCGCGCCGGTCTATCACATCGCCGGCATGCTGATGGGCATCGACGCGACGCTGTACGCGGGCTGCACCACCGTGCTGCTGCACCGCTTCGATCCGCTCGCGGTGCTGCAGGCGATCGATCGCTACCGGGTCACCTGGTGGTACGGCATGGCGCCGATGAACGTGGCCGTCATGCAGGTGCCCGATGCCGGGCGCTTCGACCTGCGCTCGCTGCGCCTGAACCCGACCACCAGCTTCGGCATCGTGCTGACCGAACCGCTGGCCCGGCAGTGGCACGCCTTCACCGGCGGCGCGCTGTGCTACGAGGCGGCCTACGGCCTGTCCGAGACCCACACCTGCGACACCTACATGCCCAGCGACGCGGTCCGCTGGGGCTGCCACGGCCGGCTCGCGCCCGGCGTGCAGTGCCGGATCGTCGACCCGGACACTGGATCGACGCTGCCGGTCGGCGAGGCGGGCGAGATCACGCTGCGCAGCCCCGGGAACTTCCGGGGCTACTGGAACCGGCCCGAGGCCACCGCCAGCACCTTGCGCGAGGGCTGGGTGTTCACCGGCGACATGGGCCGGCTCGACGCCGACGGCTACCTGACCTTCATGGGCCGGTTCAAGGAGATGATCAAGGTCTCCGGCTACAGCGTCTTCCCCGAGGAGGTCGAGCGCCTGCTGATCCTGCATCCTGACATCGCCGCGGCCGCGGTGATCGGGGTGCCCGATGCGAGCAAGGGCGAGGTCGTGCGCGCGGTGATCGTGCCGAAGCCGGGCGCGGCCGGCCGCCTGACCGAGCAGGCGGTCATCGACTGGAGCCGGGAGAACATGTCCGCGTACAAGGTGCCGCGTTTCGTCGAGTTCCGCGACGCGCTGCCCGCCACCGGCGCGGGCAAGGTGCTGCGCAGGCTGCTGAAGTCCTGAGCGAGGCCGGCGGCCCGATGCGGTCCGCCTCCCGCTGTGCACGCACCCGCGACGTGCCGCTCCGATGGCGCGGGTCGGGCTCTGCACCGACGCGGGGCCGGGTCCGGACCCCTGCCGCACCGCGGCCGTGCCGGGCTCGCGGCCCGTGCCGCGCGCGGAGGGCCCGCGTGCGGGTGGCACGGCCGTTGCAAGGGAGTCGGGCTGGCGGGCGCGTGTCGCGCCCCATCAGGAGCCTTCCCGCATGCGGACCGACAGCCGTTCCCTCGTCCACGCCCTCTCCCGCGTGAACCGCGCCCCGCAGGGCGCCTCGAAGGCCCTGCGCACGCGCCTCGCCATCGTCGCGGCCGCCGCCGCGGTCGCGCTCTCGCCGACCGCCGCCGCCGCGCAGGAGAAGCTGGTCTTCCTCACGAGCTGGTATGCGCAGGCCGAGCACGGCGGCTTCTACCAGGCGCTCGCCTCGGGTCTGTACAAGAAGGCCGGGCTCGACGTGACGATCCGCATGGGCGGTCCGCAGGTCAACGGCATGCAGCTGCTGGCCGCCGGCCAGGCCGACGTGATCATGGGCTACGACATCCAGACGATGAAGGCGTGGGAGCAGGGCATCCCTGCGGTCACCATCGCCACGTCCTTCCAGAAGGACCTGCAGGGCATGATGACCCACGACGACGTGAAGTCGCTCGCGGGCCTGAAGGACCACACGATCCTCGTCGCCACCTCGGGCCACAGCAGCTGGTGGCCGTGGCTCAAGGCCAAGTACGGCTACACCGACGGGCAGTCCCGGCCCTACACGTTCAACATCCAGCCCTTCCTCGCCGACCGCAAGCTCGCCCAGCAGGGCTATCCCTCGTCCGAGCCCTTCGCCGCGGCCGGCGCGGGCGCGAAGGTCAACTTCTTCCTGTTCGCCGACGACGGCTACCCGCCCTACGGCACCACCATGGTCACGCTCGAGAAGCAGATCCGGGAGCGGCCGGCGGTGATGCAGAAGTTCGTGCAGGCCTCGCTCGAGGGCTGGAAGGCCTTCTTCGCGGACCCTGCCGCGGCGGTCGAGCTCATCAAGAAGGACAACCCGAACATGAAGGACGAGCAGATCGCCTTCGCGATCCAGCGGATGAAGGCGCTGCAGGTGCTCGACGGTGGCGATGCGAAGACCGCGGGCATCGGCACGATGAAGCCCGAGCGCTTCAAGCAGACCTACGACATGCTGGTCGGCTCGAAGCTGCTCGACGCCTCGAAGGTCGACGTCACGAAGACCTACACCACCCAGTTCGTCCGCGACCTGAAGATCCTGCCCTGAGCCGCGCGATGACCGAGGCGGTCCGCTCCCCGGCCGCCGATGCGCCTCCGGTGGAGGTGCTGTCGGCGCACAAGACCTATCCGAACGGCACGGTCGCGCTGCGGCCGGTCGAGCTCACCGTGCGCGACGGCGAGTTCGTCACGCTGCTCGGGCCCTCGGGCTGCGGCAAGAGCACGCTGCTGCGGATGGTGGCGGGCCTGCTCGCGCCGAGCGACGGCCGCGTGCTGCTCTGGCGCCGGCCGGTCGCCGATCTCGATGCGGCGCGGCGGCTGTCCTTCGTGTTCCAGGAGGCGACGCTGATGCCGTGGGCGCGCGTGCAGGCCAACGTGCGCCTGCCGCTCGACCTGGCGGGTGTGCCGCGCGCCGAAGCGGATGCACGGGTGGCCGCGGCCCTCGAGCTGGTCGGGCTGTCGCGCTTCGCCTCGCACCGGCCGCGCGAGCTGTCGGGCGGCATGCAGATGCGGGTGTCGATCGCCCGCGGGCTGGTCACCGAGCCGCAGCTGCTGCTGATGGACGAGCCGTTCGGTGCCCTCGACGAGATCACCCGCAACCGGCTCGACGCCGATCTGCTGGCGCTCTGGCGCCGGCAGCGCCTGACCTGCCTGTTCGTCACGCATTCGATCCACGAGGCGGTGTTCCTGTCGACCCGCGTGGTGGTGATGGCCGCGCGCCCGGGCCGCATCGTCGAGACCTTCGACATCGACGAGCCGCAGCCGCGCGACGCCTCGTTCCGCGTGTCGGCGCGCTTCGGGGAGTACGCCCGCCATCTGCAGGACAGCCTGCTGCGCGCGAGCGCGGACGATCCCGAAGCGGCCCTCGCATGAACACCGGCTCCCGCCCCCGCCTCGATCCGCGCCGCATCGTCTACCCGATGCTGGTGGCGCTGCTGCTGCTGGCCGGCTGGCAGGGCGCGGTCACCGCGTTCGCCGTGCCGGTGTACCTGGTGCCCTCGCCGGTGGCCGTGGGCCGCACGCTGGTCGCCGACTGGGCGCTGCTGGCCGGCGCGCTCGGCACCACGCTCAAGATCACGCTGCTCGCGTTCGCCGCTGCGGTGGTGCTCGGCTCGACCATCGCCTTCGTGTTCGTGCAGAGCCGCACGATCGAGGCGGCGCTGTTCCCGTACGCGGTGCTGCTGCAGGTGACGCCGGTGGTCGCGATCGCGCCGCTGATCATCATCTGGGTCAAGGACCCGACCGCCTCGCTGGTCATCTGCGCGACGCTGGTCGCGCTGTTCCCGATCATCGCCAACACCACGCTCGGGCTGCGCAGCGTCTCGCCCGCGCTGCTCGCCTACTTCCGGCTGAACCGCGCGAGCCGGCTGCAGACGCTGTGGCGCCTGCGGATCCCGAGCGCGCTGCCGTACTTCTTCGGCGGCCTGCGGATCTCCAGCGGTCTGGCGCTGATCGGCGCGGTGGTGGCCGAGTTCGTCGCCGGCACCGGCGGCACGGGCACGGGCCTGGCCTACCAGATCCTGCAGTCGGGCTACCAGCTCAACATCCCGAGGCTGTTCGCCGCGCTCGGGCTCATCACGCTCACGGGGGTCGCGCTCTTCGCGGCGATGGCCGGTCTGTCGCGCTGGGCGCTCGGCGGCTGGCATGACAGCGAGGTGCCTGCCGAATGAGCGCCGACAGTGTGCTGATCCGCGGGGCCGAGGTGATCCTCACCGGTCTGCCGGGGGTGGCGATGCGCCACGACGTCGCGCGCGACGGCGGCGACCTGCGCGTGCGCGACGGCGTGATCGAGGCGATCGGACGGCTCGAGCCGGCACCGGGCGA
>CAIUGQ010000733.1 GCA_903898725.1 uncultured Burkholderiales bacterium
GCCCTGCGGCCTACGAAGGCATCGAGTCGCACGTGCAGCGCTATGCCCGCATGCCGGCCGATGTGGCGATGCTCAAGCGCTACATCGCCGAGCGTGCCCCCGCGGTCGACCCGATGCCGGCCGCGGCGTCCGCGCCGCCCCCCGCCTGAGCCGCCCGGCGGCGCCGGACGTGAAGGTCTTCGGCTTCGCCGGCTTCTCCGGTACCGGCAAGACCACGCTGATCGAGCAGCTCATTCCGCGCTTCGTCGCCCGCGGTCTGCGCGTCTCGCTCATCAAGCACGCCCACCATGCGTTCGACATCGACAAGCCCGGCAAGGACTCGTTCCGCCATCGGGAGGCCGGTGCGGCGGAGGTGCTGATCACCTCCAGTCAGCGCTGGGTGCTGATGCACGAGCTGCGCGACGAGGCCGAGCCGGACCTCGCCACGCAGCTGCAACGGATGTCGCCCTGCGACCTGGTGCTGGTCGAGGGCTACAAGCATGCCTCGATCCCCAAGCTCGAGATCCATCGGCCCTCGACCGGCAAGCCGCTGCTACACCCTCTGGATCCGGACATCGTGGCGGTCGCCTGCGATGCGCCGGTGAGCACGGCGCTGCCGGTGCTCGATCTCAACGACTATGATTCGATCGTCGCGTTCGTCGTCGGCCGGCTGGGCCTGGACGATGCAGCGCGCGTCGCCCACGACCCGCCGTCATGAACCGTCCCGCGCTGCTCGACTTCGACACCGCACTCTCGCAGCTGCTCGCGCTCGCCGAGCCGCCGGTCACCCTCGAGACGCTGTCCACGATGGACGCGCTCGACCGCGTGCTCGCCCTCGACCAGGTGTCGTCGCTGGACGTGCCGCCGATGGACAACGCCCAGATGGACGGCTGGGCCCTGCGGATCGCCGACCTCGCCACGGGCGCGCCCCTGCCGATCTCGCAGCGGATTCCGGCGGGAGCCTCGCCGAGCGCGCTCGCCGGCGGGACGGTCGCACGGATCTTCACCGGCGCCCCCATCCCGTCCGGTGCCGATGCGGTGGTCATGCAGGAACAGGCGGTCCAGGACGGCGACGGGGTCCGCTTCGAGACCGTGCCGACGCCGGGCGAGTGGATCCGCCGTACCGGCGAGGACATCCGCCGCGGCGCCGTGGTGCTCGCCGCCGGGACCCGGCTCACGCCGCAGGCGCTCGGTCTGGCGGCCTCGGTCGGACTGGCCGCGCTGCCCGTTCGCCCGCGCCTTCGTGTCGCCTGCTTCTTCACCGGCGACGAGCTCGCGATGCCCGGCGACCCGCTGCCCCCGGGGGGCATCTACAACTCGAACCGCTTCGTGCTCGGTGCGCTGCTGCGGCGGCTCGGCTGCGAGGTGTTCGATCTGGGCATCGTGCCCGACACGCTCGAGGCCACCCGGGCCGCCCTGCGCGAGGCGGCGCGGACGGCCGACCTGATCGTCACGTCCGGCGGCATGTCGGTCGGCGAGGAGGACCATGTCCGGCCGGCGCTGCAGGCCGAGGGCGAGCTGCGCACCTGGCAGGTCGCGATCAAGCCCGGCAAGCCGCTCGCATGGGGGCGCGTGCGGCGCGACGGCGGTCACGCCCACTTCATCGGGCTGCCCGGCAACCCGGTGTCGAGCTTCGTCACCTTCCTGCTGTTCGTGCGCCCGTTCCTGCTGCGTCTGCAGGGTGCCGTCGACACGGCGCCGCGTGTGCTGCCGATGCGAGCCGACTTCGACTGGCCCGCGCCCGATCGGCGCCGCGAGTTCCTGCGTGCCCGCATGAACGACGCCGGTGGGCTCGACCTGTTCCCGAACCAGGGCTCGGCGGTGATGACTTCGACCGTCTGGGCGGACGGCCTGATCGACAACCCGCCGTCGCAGCCGATCCGGCGCGGCGACGTGGTGCGCTTCCTGCCCTACGGGGGGCTGCTGTGAAGGTCGATGTCCTCTACTTCGCGTCGCTGCGCGAGGCGGTGGGCCTCGCTCGCGAGCAGCTGGTGCTTCCCGCCGACATCGCCACCGCCGGTGCGCTGCGCGCATACCTGCGCGCGCGCGGCGGCGCCTGGACCGATGCCCTCGCCGAGGGCCGCACGCTGCGGGTCGCGGTCGACCAGGCAATGGCGGCCGCCGAGACGCCGCTGCGCGACGGTACCGAGGTGGCGTTCTTTCCGCCGGTCACCGGCGGCTGAGGAGGCGGGCGATGCCGGTACGCGTGCAGACCGACGATTTCGACGTCTCGGCCGAGCTGGCCGGACTGCGGGCCGCGCGCGCTCAGGTCGGTGCCGTCGTCAGCTTCGTCGGCACCGTGCGCGACATCAATGCGGGCGTCGGCGTCTCGACGATGACTCTGGAGCACTACCCCGGCATGACCGAGCGTGCGCTCGAGGCGATCGTCGCATCGGCACGCGCACGCTGGACGCTCGACGACGTGCTGGTCGTGCACCGCGTGGGCGAACTCAGGCCGCTCGACCAGATCGTGCTGGTGGCCGTCACCTCGGCCCATCGGGGCGACGCCTTCGCAGCGTGCGAGTTCGTGATGGACTGGCTCAAGACCCAGGCGCCGTTCTGGAAGAAGGAGCTCACGCCCGAAGGCGCGCGCTGGGTCGATGCCCGCGAGTCCGACGACGCGGCGGCCGCCCGCTGGGGCGCGGGTGCGGTGCCGAACCCGATGCCCGGACCCGACGGCCGATGACGCCCGCCGGGCTGGGCCCGACCCTGGCTGCGATCGCGGCCGGCGCGGTGCTCGGCGCATGGGCGCGCTGGGGGCTGGCGCTCGCGCTGAACCGCGCGGGTCAGCCGATGCCGTGGGGCACGCTGCTGGCGAACGTCGTGGGCGGTCTGCTGATCGGCGCCGCCCTCGCGAGCTTCGAGCGGCGTCCGGAGCTTGCCGCCTGGCGCCCCTTCGTCGTGACCGGCTTCCTCGGTGCGCTCACCACCTTCTCGACCTTCTCAGCGGAGTCGCTGCTGATGCTGCAGCGTGGCGCCTTCGGGCATGCGTTCGCGCATTCGGTGGTCCACCTCGGCGGATCGCTCGCAGCCGCCGCGCTCGGCTGGCGGCTGCTGCGCTGAGCTGCCCGCGACACGCCGCCGGGGCACGCGGCGGCAGCCCGCTCAGCGCTGGCCGACCCGGATCTCGCCGAACACGTCCTTGAACTCCCGGGGCTGGGCCCGCCAGTACTGCTCGGGTGCGCGCACGCTGGCCCCGAGTGCGGCCGCGGCATGCCACGGCCAGCGCGGGTTCCACAGCAGTCCCCGGGCGAGCGCCACCAGGTCGGCCTGTCCGTCGGCGACGATCGCCTCGGCCTGGGCGGGTTCGGTCACCAGCCCGACCGCGATCACCGGGATGTCGAGCTCGGCCTTGAGCCGAGCGGCGAACGGCACCTGGTAGCCCGGGCCGATCGGGATCGACTGCTTCGGCGACACGCCGCCGGACGAGGCATCGATCCAGTCGCAGCCGCGCGCGGCGAGCGCCCGCGCGAACGCGACCGTCTGCTCGATGTCCCAGCCGCCCTCGACCCAGTCGGTCGACGAGACCCGCACGCCCAGCGGCCGGTCCGACGGCCAGGCCGCGCGCATCGCATCGAACGCGGCCAGCGGAAAGCGCATGCGGTTCTCGAGCGAGCCGCCCCAGCGGTCCGTGCGCCGGTTCGAGATCGGCGAGAGGAACTCGTGCAGCAGGTAGCCGTGCGCGGCATGCAGTTCGATCGCCTGCAGTCCGAGCCGTGCCGCACGCCGCGTCGAGTCGGCGAAGCGCGCCAGCAGCGCCTCCAGATCGGCCTCGTCGAGCGCCCGCGGTGCCAGTTCGTGCTCGGCATGCGGCACCGCCGAGGGCGCCACGGCGAGCCAGCCGCCCGCATCGAGCGGCACCTGTGCACCGCCCTCCCAGGGACGGGCGCTCGAGGCCTTGCGGCCGGCGTGCCCGAGCTGGATGCCGATCGGCATCGTCGACAGCGGTCGGATCGCGGCGAGCGTGCGGGCGAGCGCCGCTTCGGTCGCGTCGTCCCAGAGCCCGACGCAGCCTGGCGTGATGCGGCCGATCGGCTCGACCGCGGTCGCCTCGATGATCAGCAGGCCCGCACCCGAGACGGCCATCTGACCGAGATGCACCGTATGCCAGTCGGTGGTCAAGCCCTCGTCGGCCGAGTACTGGCACATCGGCGAGACGACCAGGCGGTTGGGCAGCGTCAGGCCGCGAAGCGTGAACGGGGTGAAGAGCTTCGGGCCGGCGGTGCCGGCGGGATCGGATGCGGACATGAGGGAACGGCCTCGGGGTCGGGGTCGCCGATTCTAGTCCGGTGTCGACAGTCCCAGTGCGCGCAGCAGCGTGTCCCTCCGGATCGGCTTGACCAGCAGGTCGTCGAAGCCGGCAGCCATGATCTCGTCAGTCGTCTGCTGGAACGCATGGGCGGTGTAGGCGATCAGCTTCAGTCCGCGCAGCGAGGGATCGGCCCGGACCTGCTGACAGACGTCGATGCCGCTCAGGCCCGGCATGCTGATGTCGAGCAGGACCACGTCGAACGGCTCGGCCGAGAGGCGTGCCAGCGCCGACGGTCCGTCGTCGGCCTCGACGACCTGCATGCCGAGCCGCTCCAGATGGGTGCGGGGCAGGATGCGGTTGATCTCCTGGTCATCGACGATCAGGACTTTCATGGTTCGATTCCCTGCGACGACCCTGCGGGCACGTTCGGCATGACGAAGGTGAAGGTGCTCCCCGCACCGACGGCGGACCGAACCGACAGCGACCCGCCCATCAGGCCCGCCAGCTCTCGGGACAGCGCGAGTCCGAGGCCGGTCCCGCCGTGGCGTCGGGTGACGAAGTCGTCGGCCTGACGGAACTTCTCGAACAGGACCGCCTGGAATTCGGGCGCGATGCCGCTGCCGGTGTCGATCACGTCGAAGGCGAGTCCGCCGGCGACGGGCGCAGCACGCAGCGTCACCTGCCCGCGGTCGGTGAACTTCACCGCGTTGTGCAGCAGGTTGTTCAGGACCTGCAGCACGCGCATGCGGTCGCATCGCACCGTCCGGGGTACGGCCGGGTCCACCTCCACGACGAGCGCGAGCCCCCGGGCGAGCGCGCCCGGACGGTGGGCGGCCGCGGCCTCCTCGATCAGCGCGCGCACCGGGACTTCGGTCGGCACGAGCTCGAGGCGTCCCGCCTCGACCTTGGACAGGTCGAGGATCGAATTGACCAGCTCGAGCAGGTGCTGCCCGCTCTTCATGATCACCGATGCGAATTCCCGTTCGCGGCCGGGCGGTGCGCCGTCGTGGAGGAACTCCGCGTAGCCGATGATGCCGTTCAGCGGCGTGCGCAGTTCGTGCGACATCGATGCGAGGAACTCGGTCTTCAGCCGGCTCGCCTCCTCGGCGCGCGCCTGGCTCGCCTCGAGCCGGGCGGAGATCGCCCGCTGGCGGCGAAGCATCAGGGTCGCGGCGAGCGCGAACAGCACGATCACCGTGCTGGCGAGTGCCGCGAATCCCCGGTAGACGCGGATCCGCGATTCGACCTCGAGCATCGCCTCGGCCTCGTCGACCCCCACCACGACGATCAGCGGATGCCCTTCGAGCCTGCGGAACGCATGGATCCGGCTGACGCGGTCGACCTGGCTGCGCGCGACGTAGCTGCCCGAGCGCTGTCCGGCGAAGGTGGAGTAGATCGGCGAATCGCCGACGACCTGGCCGGTGCTGACCTCGTCGCCCGAACGACGGGCACGGATCACGCCATCGTCGCCTGCCAGCACGACCACGCCGCGTTCGCCGAGGTCGACGGCGCTGTAGAGCCGGGTGAAGTAGAACGGATCGATGGACGCGACGATCACGCCCCCGAACGCGCCGTCGGGCTTGGCGATCCGGCGGGTCAGCTGCAGCGACCACTTGCCCGAGGCGCGGCCCAGGACCGGCTGGCTGACGAACAGCCCCTTGATGCGACCGTCGGCGTGCACCCGGAAGTGCTCGCGGTCCGACAGGTCGATGCGGCGGTGGTCGTCGAGGTTGCTGAGCCGGTAGGTGCCGTGTTCGTCGATGACGCCAAGCTGGTTGAACAGCTCGTTGACGATCATGCCCTCGCGGACGTACTCCAGGATGTCGATCCGGTCCCCCAGGCGCTCGTACTGGTACTTCAGGAACAGCACCGTCTGGTCGACCGCGGCGAGCGTGCGGACGATGTGCTCCTCGAAGGCCCGCGCCAGGTTGGCATTGGCTCGAACGACCACCTGGACCTGATGGTCCCGGTCGGTGCGCGCCTTGAACTCGACCGCCCACCAGGTGAGGGCGAGCAGCACCGCCGCGAACAGCCAGAACGTCAGCTCGTGCGGCAGCCAGGGGCGCGTGCGGCGGGCCTTCGGCGCCGGGCCGGACGGGATCGATGAGGAAGACACGGTTTCGGGAGCGAGGCCGGGCGGGACGGCTGCCGGGCGGCGGGCAGTCCGCTGCAGGGTGCCCGACCGACCCGTGGGCGACAAGCGGCCGGCGGGCGCGGGTGGCGGCTGGCGGACGGTCGCTGCCGAACGGCGCCGCGGAACGCACGGATCGTGTCTCGATCGTGTCCGGGTCTTGAAACCGGTCGGAACGGCCTCACGTCGTCGAGGACACCGCGGCCTGACGCCGCCCCGACTCGAGGACCCCGATGCGACCCGACAAGCTCACCACCCAGTTCCAGAGTGCACTGGCCGATGCGCAGAGTCTCGCGCTCGCCAGCGACCACCAGTACATCGAGCCGCTGCACCTGCTGTCCGCGGTGATCGGCCAGCCCGACGGCTCCGGACGGGCCCTGCTCGAGCGGGCGGGCGTGCGCGTCGGCGCGCTCAAGTCGGCCGCCGATGCCGCGCTCAAGCGCATCCCGCAGGTGTCCGGCACCGCCGGCGACGTCCAGGTCGGACGCGACACGGTCAAGCTGCTGAACCTCTCCGAGAAGGAGGCGACCCGCCGCGGCGACCAGTTCGTCGCGACCGAGATGTTCCTGCTGGCGCTGACCGAGGATCAGGGCGACGCCGGCCGGATCGCCCGCGAGGCGGGGCTGGAGCGGCGCGCGCTCGAGACCGCGATCGACGCGGTCCGCGGAGGGCAGTCGGTGGGCAACGCCGAGGCCGAAGGTCAGCGCGAGGCGCTCAAGAAGTACACCATCGACCTGACCGAGCGCGCCCGTGCGGGGAAGCTCGACCCGGTCATCGGTCGCGACGACGAGATCCGGCGGGCCATCCAGATCCTGCA
>CAIUGQ010000734.1 GCA_903898725.1 uncultured Burkholderiales bacterium
CCGAGGTCCATGCCCTCGACCACCGACAGGTTGCGCAGCATGGTGTCGCGCAGCGCGGGCGGGCACGGCGCGATGCCGAAGCCGCAGTTGCCGATGACGGCGGTGGTCACGCCGAGCGCGGGCGACGGCGAGCAGCCCGGGTCCCAGGTGACCTGGGCGTCGTAGTGGGTGTGCAAGTCCACGATGCCGGGCATCAGCGCCAGCCCGCCGGCGTCGACGACCGCGGCCTCGCCGGCGTCGGCGCGGGCACCGGCACCGATCGCGGCGATGCGGCCGTCGCGCACCAGCAGGTCGGCCTGCACCGGGTCGGCCCCGGTGCCGTCGTACACGGTCGCCCCGCGGAACAGCGTCGCTTCGGCCATCGGCCCCGTCTCCTCGTCGTCGTCCGCGGCGCGTGCGGCGCCGCGTGGAGGCCGGACGATAGCCGCGGCCGCGCCGATCGGTCAACGCGCGATGCCGGGCATTGCCGGCACCCGGTCGATGCCGTGGCACGATGGCCGGATGGCACCTCCTCCGAACACCGATCCCCGACGGCCCGCGCGGCGGCGGGCCGGCGCTCTCGTCGCGGCCATGCTGGCGGCACCGGCGCTGCCCGCGCGGGCGCAGACCGAGTCGCGCACGGTGCGCACCGCGCTCGCCACCCTCGAGGTGACCGAGTTCGCGCGCGGGCTGCAGCACCCCTGGGGGCTCGCCTTCCTGCCCGAGGGCCGGATGCTGGTCACCGAACGGCCCGGCCGGCTGCGGCTCGTGGAACCCGACGGCCAGGTCTCGGCGCCGCTCGCGGGCGTGCCGACCGTGCTCGCCCAGGGCCAGGGCGGCCTGCTCGGCGTGGTGCTCTCGCCCGCCTTCGCGACCGACCGCACGCTGTTCCTGTCGTACGCCGAGCGCACCCCGGCCGGCGGGCGGACCGCGGTGGCGCGCGCCGAGCTCGACGGCAGTGCGCTGCGCGAGGTCCGCACGATCTTCCGCCAGCAGCCCGACGCCTCCGGCGGCAACCACTGGGGCGGGCAGATGGTGTTCGACCGCGACGGGCTGCTGTTCGTCACGCTCGGCGACCGGTTCTCGCTGCGCGACAAGGCCCAGGACCTCGGCACCCACCTCGGCAAGATCGTGCGGATCCGGCCCGACGGCTCGGTGCCGCCGGACAACCCCTTCGTCGGCCGCGCGGGCGCCCTGCCCGAGATCTGGTCGTACGGCCACCGCAACGTGCAGGGCGCGGCGCTGCATCCGGCGACGGGCCGGCTCTGGACCCACGAGCACGGCCCGCAGGGCGGCGACGAGCTCAACGTCGTGCTCGCCGGACGCAACCATGGCTGGCCGATCGTCACCTTCGGCCGCGAGTACGGCACCGGGTTCCGGATCGGCGAAGGCACGGAGAAGGCCGGCATGGTCCCGCCGCTGCTGCAGTGGACGCCGTCGATCGCGCCGTCGGGCATGGCCTTCTACGGCGCCGACCGCATCCCCGGCTGGAAGGGTCAGCTGCTGGTCGGCGCGCTCGCCTACCGCAGCCTGTACCGGATCGAGCTCGACGGCGAACGGGTCGTCGCCCAGGAACGGATGCTCGAGGGCATCGGGCGCCGCATCCGCGACGTGCGGGTCGGGCCGGACGGCCTGGTCTACCTGCTGACCGACGAGCCCGAGGGCGCGATCCTGCGGCTGAGCGCGCGCTGAGGGGGCGGGCCCCGCGGCCGCCCCGCCCGCTCAGGCCCGCTCAGACCCGCTCAGCGCCCGGTGCCGCCCAGCCGCGTGGCCAGCGCCAGCCAGCTCGCGCCGACCGCCAGCAGCGCGCCGCCGGTGAGCACCGTGCGCAGCGTGAGGAACCAGCGCGGCACCGGCGTGTCGCGGTAGAGGAGCCAGTCGACGGCCAGCGCGACCAGCAGGCCGCCGAAGAGCAGCGGCAGCGAGGTGTCGGTGGGGTAGAGCGTCACCACCCAGCAGAACACCGACGGCGTGACGCCCCAGAGCATCCGCGTGACCGCGCGGAAGTCGGTGATCGACGGCGAGGCGAGCGTCACGCCCCAGTGCAGCGCGCCGAGGAAGGTCAGGATGGCCGCCGCATAGTGGGCCTGGGAGCGCAGCACGCCGCCGAGCTCGGACGGCGGCGACAGCCACGAGAACAGCGCATGCGAGGCGAAGGGCAGCAGCCCGGCCAGGCCGAGGATCCAGGCGAAGCGCTGGGTGGCGGGGATGTCGCGCGAGTCGGTCATGGGCGGGCGGATCGGGTTCG
>CAIUGQ010000735.1 GCA_903898725.1 uncultured Burkholderiales bacterium
ACCCCGTACGCGATGCTCGAGTGGACCTGGGATTCCCGCGTGTCCGACTGGAACCGTCGCTACCAGCAGTACGGGGTCGAGGTCGAGCTGCGCGGCAGGCTCGGTGCCGAGGTCTACGTCGGCATCCAGGACCAGGCCCGCACGGCCAGCTCGCGCGTGGTGGCCGTCGGCACCGCCCTGGTGTTGCGCTACTGAGTTTCAGGGCCGGCGCATCCGCCCGGCGCGCGACCGCTTCCCGCATCCGCATCTGCCGTTCGTGACCGACTTCACGGCGCCCGTCCGCGGTCTCCCCGACCCTCGCGACTTCGGATTCGCGACACGCGGGTGGCTCGATGCGGCATCTTCAGGCAGGACGGTGGGTCAGGGCGTTCGCGGTCACCGCGCTGGCGGCGGCGCTCGCCGCCTGCGGGCAGGGCAGCGAGGCACCGGCCGAGGCAGCGCCCGGCACGGCCGCGGCCGATGGGTCCGGCCCCGCCGCAAAAGCCGTCCGCGACGAGCGCGCGCAGATCGGAGGCGCCTGGGCTGCGCCCTTCGACATGTCGGTGATCGCCATCCACATGGCGCTGCAGCCGGGCGGGCGGGTGCTCTACTACGGCAGCGACCTCGAGGGCCGCCAGACCGCCTCCAAGCAGTACGCGGTCTGGGACCCGGCGGCCGGCACCGACGCCGACAGCGTGATGGTGCTGCCCAACACCGACGGCACCGACCTGTTCTGCAGCTCGCAGACCCTGATGCCCGACGGCACGACGCTGATCGCCGGCGGCGACATGCCCGACGCGGGCAACACCGCGAACCGGGACTCGAACGTCTTCGACGCCTCGCGCAACACCCTCGCCAAGCGCAACCCGATGAATCGGGAGCGCTGGTACTCGACGACGACCACGCTGATGAACGGCGAGGTCTACATCCAGGGGGGCGCGGGCGGTCATGACCGCCCCGAGATCCGCCGCGCGGACGGCACCTTCGACCTGCTGGAGAACGCCGACACGACGGGCGTCGACTGGGGCTTCCCGCGCAACTGGGTGGCGCCCGACGGGCGCGTCTTCGGCATCGACGGCTCGGGCCGGATGTACTACGTCGATACCGCCGGCGAAGGTTCGCTGGTGCGCGCCGGGCAGCTGCCCTCGGGTTCGGCGGTCGGATCGGCCGGCGCGGCGATGTTCCGCCCGGGCCGCATCCTGGGGCTGTCCTCGCAGTCGCCTGCGGCGTCGGTCGTCGACATCCGCGCGGGCACGCCCTCGGTCGTCGCCACCGAGGCGCTCCAGGGGCGGCGCATCCACGGCGTGGCGACGGTACTTGCCGACGGCCGCGTGCTGGCCAGCGGCGGCGGTACCACCGACAACGTGCTCGCCACCGCAGTCCGCACCGCCGAGGTCTGGAACCCGGTGAGCGGCGAGTGGACGGTCGGCCCGGCGCAGGTCAATGCGCGCCTGTATCACGGCACGGCGCTGCTGCTGCCCGACGCCCGCGTGCTGGTCGCCGGCGGCGGCGCCCCCGGCCCGCTGCTCAACCGCAACGGCGAGATCTATTCGCCGTCGTACCTGTTCGATGCGAACGGCATGCCGGCGGCCCGTCCGTCGATCGCGACCGCCCCCGAGTCGCTGCACCCCGGCCGCTCGTTCGCGATGCGCGTCGCGCAGGGTCGCGTCTCGCGCGTGACGCTGGTGCGCTTCGGCTCGGTCAGCCACTCGTGGAACAGCGACCAGCGCTTCCTCGAGCTGCCGTTCCGGGCGACCGATGCCGGCGGCTCGGCCGTCACGGTGCAGCTGCCCTCGCGCGCCACCGACACCCCGCCCGGCTTCTACATGCTGTTCGCGTTCGATGCGAAGGGCGTGCCCTCGGTCGCGCGCACGCTGCGCATCGCCGAGCCGTCCGACCCGGCCGCCACGTATGCGCCGGTGGTCGACGCGATCGCCGACCGCGAGTGGAGCAGCGGCGCGGTCGTGCTGCAGCCCGTGGGCCGCAGCCCGCGCGGCACCCCCATCGCCTGGAGCGCCAGCGGCCTGCCGCCCGGCCTCGCGATCGACCCGACGACCGGCGCGATCACCGGGCGCCCGACGCTCGCCGGCCGGCACTTCGTGACGGTGGCCGCCGATGACGGCAGCTGGACCGGCACGCGCTCGTTCCTGTGGACGGTCACGCCCTCGCAGGCGGTGCTCGCGCAGCCCGAGTCCAGCGGTCCGGTCGCGACGGGGACCGAGACGACCTTCACCGCCCGCGCCACCGGCACCGGCCTGACCTACGAATGGCGCTTCGGCGACGACACCCAGCCGACCGCCCGCAGCAGCTCGCCGAGCGTGACGCACCGCTTCGCGGGCCCCGGCGTGTACACGGTGACGGTCACCGTCTACGACGCCCAGGGCCGGCCGGTCACCGGCTCGTTCCTGCAGGTGGTGCACGGCACCGCCGGCAAGCAGGCGGCGCGCTCGTCGATGCTGGCGCTGACCGGCAGCGGTGCCGCGCAGCGGCTGTGGGTGGCCAACCCGGATGCGGACACCGTCACGGTGTTCGCCGCGGCCAGCCGCACCCGGCTGGCCGAGATCCCGGTCGGCCAGCAGCCGGTCACGCTGACCGAGGCCCCCGACGGCCGCATCTGGGTGGCGAATCGCCGCTCGGCGAACCTGTCGGTCATCGATCCCGCCTCGAACGCGGTGATCCGCACGATCGCGCTGCCCGCGGGCTCGCAGCCGTACGGTGTGGTCGGCAGCCCGAGCGGTGACAGCGTTTGGGTGGCGATGGAAGGCACCGGCGAGCTGTACCGCTACACCGCGTCGAACTTCACGCGCACCGGCCGGACCAACGTCGGCGCGAACGCGCGACACCTCGCGATCACCGGCGACGGCCAGACCGTCTACGCCACGCGCTTCATCACGCCGCCGCTGCCGGGCGAGTCCACCGCACGCGTCGACCCGTATTCGGGCGGCCGGGTGCACGGTGCGCGGGTGATCCCGGTCGATGCCGCGACGATGGCGATGGGCGCGCAGATCGTGCTGCGCCACAGCGACCGGCCGGACGCGGAGAACCAGGGCCGCGGCATCCCGAACTACCTCGGCGCGATGGCGATCTCGCCGGACGGCAGCCAGGCGTTCGTGCCCTCGAAGCAGGACAACGTGCTGCGCGGCACGCTGCGCGACAACGGCCGTGACCTGGACTTCCAGAACACGGTGCGTGCGGTCAGCTCGCGGATCGTCATGGCCTCGAAGAGCGAGGACCCGGCGGCGCGCATCGACCACGACAATGCGAGCCTCGCGAGCGCGGCGACCTTCGATCCGCTGGGCGCGCTGCTGTTCGTCGCCCTCGAGACCAGCCGCGAGGTGGCGGTGATCGACGCCTACTCGCGTGCCCAGCTCATGCGGGTGCCGGTGGGCCGCGCGCCGCAAGGCCTGCAGGTCTCGCCCGACGGCTCGCGGCTGTACGTCGCGAACTTCATGGACCGCACGGTCACCGTGCTCGACCTCGGGCCGCTGCGCACCCGCGGACGCTACGAGGTGCCGGTGATCGGCACGCTGTCGACGGTCGGCACGGAGCTCCTGTCGGCGCAGGTCCTGCTCGGCAAGCAGCTCTTCTACGATGCGGCCGACACGCGCCTGGCGCGCGACCGGTACATGAGCTGCGCGAGCTGCCACAACGACGGCGGCCACGACGGCCGGACCTGGGACCTGAGCGGCGCGGGCGAGGGTCTGCGCAACACGATCAGCCTGCGGGGGCGCGGCGGCATGCGGCAGGGCCCGCTGCACTGGAGCGGCAACTTCGACGAGGTGCAGGACTTCGAAGGTCAGATCCGCCGGCTGGCGGGTGGCTCCGGCCTGATGAACGATGCGGACTTCGCGGCGGGTACGCGCTCGCAGCCGATGGGCACGCCCAAGGCCGGCGTGAGCGCCGACCTCGATGCGCTCGCCGCCTACGTCGGCTCGCTGACCGCGGTCGACCGCAGCCCGCACCGTGCGGCCTCGGGCGCACCGAGCGCCGCCGAGGCGCTCGGACGCGAGGTGTTCGCCGAGCGCTGCTCGAGCTGCCATGCCGGATCCGCCACCACCGACAGCGCGCCGGGCGGGCTGCACGGTGTCGGCACGCAGAAGGCCGCGAGCGGCAAGCGCCTCGGCGGCCTGCTCACCGGCCTCGACACGCCCTCGCTCGCCGACGTCTGGGCGACCGCGCCCTACCTGCATGACGGCTCGGCGCCGACGATCGCGGCCGCGATCGCCGCCCACGTCCCCGGACTGGCGGATGGCGATCTCGCCGAGGTCGCGACCTTCGTGCGCAACGGCGCGGTCGACACCGTCGTGCCGCCGCGCCGCCTCGAGGGCACGGCCGTCCGCGCCGTCGGCTCGGCGGCGGTGCGCCCCGACGGCTCGACGCGTCTGACCTCCGGGCTCAGCGAGGCCGGCGCACTGTGGGCGACCCAGGCGTGGCCGACGGCGCAGCCGTTCACCACCGCGTTCGACTTCTCGATCGACGGCACCGGACGCCATGCCGACGGCCTGGCCTTCGTGCTGCAGGGCTCGGGGCCGGGGGCGATCGGCACCGCCGGCGGCTGCATCGGCGCCTGCGGGCTGTCGAACTGGCTCGCCGCGGCGCTGCATACCTACACGTACAACGCGGGGGGCATCACCCACGACGGCCGCCCCGGCAAGCCGCTGGGCTTCGACGCCGGCGCCTCGAAGCGCATCATCGGCCGCATGTCGGTGACCTGGAACCCGACGAGCAACCGGCTGTCGATGAGCACCGCGATGCTGGTCGACGGCGTGTCCCGCGAGTTCTCCGACAGCATGACCGTCGACCTGCGTGCCCGCTTCGGCGCGACGGTCACCGCGGGCATCACCGCCGGCACCGGCGGGGCGAGCGCGACCCAGGTGGTGTCGAACTGGAGCACGGCCGCACTCGTCCCCGCACCGCGTCGCGACGACGTGCGGACCGACTTCGGCGGCACCACGATCGGTGCGTCCGAATGTGTCTCGTGGGCCGAGGGCCGGCAGGACTGCTTCGCGGTCGGCACGGACGGCGCGCTCTACCAGCGCTATCTCGTGGCGGGCGGCACCTGGTCCGGCAGCTGGACCCGCCTCGGCGGGCAGCTCGCGGCCGGCCGGCCCTCGTGCGTCAGCGCCGGTGCCAACCGCATCGACTGCTTCGCCCTGGGCACTGACCGCGCGCTCTGGCAGCGCAGCTGGGACGGTTCGCGCTGGGTGGACTGGCGCTCGCTCGGCGGCACCGTGACCTCCGATCCCTCGTGCGTCGCCGCGGGCGGACGGCTCGACTGCGTGGTCCGGGGCACGGACGACGCGCTCTATGTGCGCACCCTGGCCGGCGGCGCCTGGAGCGGCTGGCGGCGCCTGGGCGGGCGGATGAGCTCGGCGCCCGACTGCGTGGCCGATGCGCAGGGCGCGACCCAGTGCTTCGCGCGCGGCGCCGATGCGGCGCTCTGGCAGGTGCCGGTGGAGGCGGGCGCAGGTGCCCCGCGCTCGCTGGGCGGCTGGATCCACGGCGAGGCCTCGTGCGCGACGCAGGCCGACGGCCTGATGCAGTGTTTCGTGCGCGGCAGCGACGATGCGCTGTGGCGCAACGCCTTCGACGGGGTGCGCTGGAGCGGCTGGCGGCAGGAGCGCGCCTCGGGGGGCCTGGTGCAGGCGCCGCCGCGATGCGTCGCCTCGTCCGAGCGCAACGGCGTCGATTGCTTCGTCGTCACCAACGACGGCACGCTGCGCCATCGGGTGCGCGACGGCGGCGGACCGGACGAGGGCGCCTGGCCGTGGACCGTCGCGGCCACCGGGCTCATGCCCGAGGCGCCGGGCTGCATCGCGCAGCGCGGCAGCGTCTCGTGCGCGGCGCGCGACGTGAACCGTCGGGTGCTGCACTCGGCCTGGACCGTGGACTGACGCGGGCTGGGTTCCCTCGGCTCGCCTCAGGTCCACCCAGGTCGCCCCTGTCCCGGTGCCTCGCGCCGGGCAGGGCGGCCCGCTCCACGGCGTCGCCGGCCGGGTCCGGACGCAACGGCGGTATCCTCGCCCCCGTCGTCCCGATCCCGAGAGGCCCGCCGTGAACTCCCCCGAGACCGTCCTCGCCGTGCCGGCCTGCCAGTCCGGCTTCGGCAACGAGTTCGCCACTGAAGCACTGCCCGGCGCGCTGCCGGTCGGGCGCAACTCGCCGCAGCGCTGCCCGTACGGCCTGTACGCCGAGCAGATCTCAGGCACGGCCTTCACCGCGCCGCGCGCCGACAACCGCCGCACCTGGACCTACCGGATCCGGCCGGGCGCGCTGCACGGCCCGTTCCGTCGGGTCGCCGACCGCGGCATCGTCGGCGCCTTCGGTGCGGCCGCCGGCGTCGAGACCCCGCCCTCGCAGCTGCGCTGGAGCCCGCCGCCGCCGCCGGCCGCGCCGTGCGACTTCGTCGACGGCCTGTTCACGATGGGCGGCAACGGCGACGCCGCCTCGATGACCGGCTGCGCGATCCACCTGTACGCGGCGAACCGCTCGATGCGCGATCGCTTCTTCTACGACGCCGACGGCGAGCTGCTGATCGTGCCGCAGCAGGGCACGCTGCGGCTGCTCACCGAACTGGGCGAGCTGGTGGTGCCGCCGCTGCACATCGCCGTGGTGCCGCGCGGCGTGCGCTTTCGCGTGGAGCTGCCGGAAGTCGACGCGGGCGGCCCGGACGCCGACCGCGCCGGGCCGCTCGGGTCGGTGCGCGGCTACGTGTGCGAGAACTTCGGCGCGCCCTTCCGACTGCCCGACCTCGGGCCGATCGGCTCGAACGGTCTGGCCAATCCGCGCGACTTCCTGTCGCCGGTCGCCCGCTACGAGGACCGCGAGGGCGCCTTCGAGCTGGTCGCGAAGTTCCAGGGCCGGCTGTGGGCAGCCGACATCGGCCACTCGCCGCTCGACGTCGTCGCCTGGCACGGCAACCACGTGCCCTACGTCTACGACCTGCGCCGCTTCAACACCATAGGGTCGATCAGCTTCGACCATCCCGATCCGTCGATCTTCCTGGTGCTGCAGTCCGTCTCGGACACCCCGGGCGTCGATGCGATCGACTTCGTGATCTTCCCGCCCCGCATCCTCGCCGCGCAGGACACCTTCCGCCCGCCCTGGTTCCACCGGAACGTCGCCAGCGAGTTCATGGGCCTGATCCACGGCGTCTACGACGCGAAGGCCGAGGGCTTCTCGCCCGGGGGCGCGAGCCTGCACAACTGCATGTCGGGGCACGGTCCGGATGCGGGCACCTTCGAGCGGGCGAGCGCCGCCGACACCTCGGTGGCGCACCACGTCCGCGACACCATGGCCTTCATGTTCGAGACGCGCACCGTCATCCACCCGACCGCGCAGGCGCTCGCCCTGCCGACCCTGCAGCAGGACTACTGGCAGTGCTGGCAGGGCCTGCGCAGGCACTTCGACCCGACCCGTCCCTGAGAGCCCGATGAAAGCCGTCGCCTACCGCCGCTGCCTGCCCGTCACCGACCCCGAGAGCCTCGTCGACGTCGACCTGCCCGACCCCGTGCCGGGCGAGCGCGACCTGCTCGTGCGCGTGCACGCGGTCTCGGTGAATCCGGTCGACACCAAGGTCCGCCGGGGCGTGGCGCCCCCCGAGGGCGGGCTGCGCGTGCTGGGGTTCGATGCGGCCGGCGTGGTCGAGGCGGTGGGCCCGCGCGTCACGCGCTTCCGGCCGGGCGATGCGGTGTTCTACGCCGGCTCGCGGATCCGTTCCGGTACCAACGCCGAGCTGCACTGCGTGGACGAGCGCATCGTCGGCAGGAAGCCCGCCACGCTCGACTTCGCACAGGCCGCGGCGATGCCGCTGACGGCGATCACCGCCTGGGAGGCGCTGTTCGACCGGCTGCAGCTGCGCCTGGGCTCGCCCCACGACGCCGGTGCGCTGCTGATCACCGCCGGCGCCGGCGGCGTGGGCTCGATCGCGATCCAGCTCGCGCGCCGCCTGACCGGTGCGCGGGTGATCGCCACGGCCTCACGCCCGGAAAGCCGCGACCAGGCGCTCGCGCTCGGCGCCCACCTCGTCGTGGACCACTCGAAGCCGCTGTCGGAGGCGCTGCGCGAGGCGGACGTGAAGTGGGTCGAGCGGATCTTCAGCGTCTCGCACACCCACGTCCACTTCCCCGAGCTCGCGAAGCTGGTCGCGCCCCAGGGCCGCATCTGCGTGATCGACGATCCGGAGCCGATCGACGTGCGGCTGCTCAAGGCGCGCTGCGCGTCGCTGCACTGGGAGGCGATGTTCACCCGCTCGGGCTTCGAGACGCCGGACATGATCGAGCAGGGGCGGCTGCTCGACGAGGTGGCTGCGCTGGTCGACGCCGGCACGCTGCGCAGCACGCATGCCCGCACGCTCGGGCGGATCGACGCGGCCACGCTGCGCGAGGCGCATGCCCAGGTCGAGTCGGGCCGCACGATCGGCAAGGTGGTGCTGGCCGGCTTCTGAGTCGCGGCGGGGCGGCCCCGCCGGAGCTCAGACGAACACGATCCGGCTGCGCAGCGCCTCGATGGCGGTCCTGGGCGGGCCGACAATGCCGCCTTCGCGCGGCGCGCCGGTGACCACGCCGCGGCCCGAGACCGGGGCGAGGGTGTCGAGCTGGAAGCGCCCTGCGGTCTCGTCGCCGCGGAGGTAGCACTCCTCGTCGAAGTAGAGCCGGTCGCCGCCGCCCCGGATCTCGTCGGCATCGACGTGCGGGAAGCCGATCAGCGCGCGGATCGATTCGATGCTGCCATCGATCTCGACGGGTTCGATCGTGCGGCGCACGGGGTCGATCAGGAAGGCGTTCATGCGGGCGGTGCCTGGTGGGACGGGGCGGGCCCGGCCGGGATCAGGAGTTCGGACATGCCCGGATTCTCGGACCGGCGCGGCGATCGAGACATCCGAATCTGACGATCGGCCCGATCGGCGGCCGGGCGGGCGACCCGCCCGCGTGGCCGCGCGCGCGGCGCCGACGCGCGGTCGACCGGCGGCCGTGGTACGGTGCGCCGAGCCCGGCTGCCCGCCTCCCGCGTGCCGACCGGGCCGACCCATCCGAGAGGAGACATCCGATGATCCGTCGTTCCCCGCGGGCGCGTGTCGCCGTCGCCCTGCTGGCGCTCGCCGGCGGGCTCGCCGCGGCGCCCCAGGCCTTCGCGCAGCAGGCGTTCCCCGCCAAGCCGATCAAGATGATCGTGCCCTTCCCGGCCGGCTCGGCCACCGACACCATCGCCCGCGTGATCGGCGCCTCGGTCGCCAGCTCGATCGGCCAGCCGGTGCTGGTGGAGAACAAGGCCGGCGCCGACGGTGCGATCGCCGGCGCCGAGGTGGTGCGGGCCGCGCCCGACGGCTACACCGTGCTGATGGCCACCAACAGCCCGATGTCGGCCGCCCCGGCGCTGCGCAAGGTGCCGCCCTACGACCCGGTCGCCGACTTCTCGCCGATCACCGACATCGGCCGCTACACGTTCTTCATCGTCGTCCACCCGTCGGTGCCGGCGACCTCGGTGGCCGAGCTGGTCGCCCATGCCAAGGCCAATCCCGGCGCGCTGAACTACGCGACCGGCAACACCACCGGCATCGTGTCGATGGCGCTGTTCGCCTCGCTGGGCGGCATCAAGATGGTCCACGTGCCCTACAAGGGCGAGCCGCAGGCGCTGACCGACCTGGTGAGCGGACGGGTGCAGGTGATGGTCGTCTCGGCCGGCACCTCGGTGCCGCACATCCGCGACGGGCGGCTGCGGGCGATCGCGGTGACCCTCGACAAGCGCAGCCCGGTGCTGCCCGACGTGCCGACCATCGCCGAGGCGGGCATGCCGCAGTTCAAGCTCACCTCGTGGGCAGGGGTGTTCGCCCCGGCCAAGGTGCCGCGCGACGTGGTCGAGCGCCTCAACCGCGAGTTCAACGCGGCGCTCGGTCGCCCGGAGGTGGTGCAGGCCATGGAGAAGCAGGCGTTCATCCTGACCGGCTCCACGCCCGAGCAGCTCGGCGGGCTGGTCCGCGAGCAGCTCGAGAGCTACAAGGCCACGATGAAGGCGGCGGGCATCGAGCCGGAATGACCCCGGCGGGGCGCGGCGCGGCGGCCCCGGGCGGCCCGCCGCCGGCCGCCCCGCCCGTCGGGCGCGGCGAAGGATCGGAAACCGTCTTATAATTCAAGGTTTTCCGTCGTTCCCGCGCCAATTTCCTGCGCCCAACCGGGCGACCCACCGCCATGCCGATCTACGCCTATCGTTGCGAACGCTGCGGCCATGCCAAGGACGTGATCCAGAAGTTCTCGGACACGCCCCTGAGCGTCTGCCCCGAATGCGGCGCCGATGCGTTCCGCAAGCAGCTGACCGCCCCGTCCTTCCAGCTCAAGGGCAGCGGCTGGTACGTCACCGACTTCCGCGACAACGGCAAGAAGGCCGCCGCGCCCGCGCCGGCAGCCGCGGCCGAGACGCCGTCGGGCGGTGCCTCGGACGCCGCCAAGCCGGCC
>CAIUGQ010000736.1 GCA_903898725.1 uncultured Burkholderiales bacterium
CAAGGGCGTCTTCTGCGTGTACGTCGCGATCGGCCAGAAGGCCTCGACCGTGGCGAACGTCGTGCGCAAGCTCGAGGAGCTGGGCGCGATGGCCTACACGATCGTCGTCGCCTCGACGGCGTCGGAGTCGGCCGCGATGCAGTACATCGCCGCCTACTCGGGCTGCACGATGGGCGAGTACTTCCGCGACCGCGGGGAAGACGCGCTGATCATCTATGACGACCTGTCCAAGCAGGCCGTTGCCTACCGACAGGTCTCGCTGCTGCTGCGCCGCCCGCCGGGTCGCGAAGCCTACCCGGGCGACGTGTTCTACCTCCACTCGCGCCTGCTCGAGCGTGCCGCGCGCGTGAACGAGGAGTACGTCGAGAAGTTCACCAACGGTGCCGTCAAGGGCAAGACCGGCTCGCTGACCGCGCTGCCGATCATCGAGACGCAGGCCGGCGACGTGTCCGCCTTCGTGCCGACCAACGTCATCTCGATCACCGACGGCCAGATCTTCCTGGAGACGGACCTGTTCAACGCGGGTGTCCGTCCCGCCATCAACGCGGGCATCTCGGTGTCGCGCGTCGGCGGCGCCGCCCAGACCAAGATCATCAAGAAGCTGTCGGGCGGCATCCGGACCGACCTCGCCCAGTACCGCGAGCTGGCTGCGTTCGCGCAGTTCGCCTCGGACCTGGACGACTCGACCCGTCGTCAGCTCGAGCGCGGCCGCCGCACGGTGGAAGTGCTCAAGCAGCCCCAGTACCAGCCGCTGCAGGTGTGGCAGCTGGCGGTCACGCTGTACGCGGTGACCAAGGGCTACCTCGACGACATCCCGGTCGAGAAGGTCCTGTCGTTCGAGTCGGCGCTGCACGCGTTCATGCGCGACAAGCACGCCGGCTGGGTCGACAGCGTCTCGAAGACGAACGACCTGTCGAAGGACGACGAGACCGCGCTGCAGGGCGCGATCGACTCGTTCAAGAAGGCCGGCGCGTACTGACCGTCGCTGACGAACCGCACACGCGAAGGGCAAGGTAGCCATGGCTGGCTCGCGAGAGATCCGCAACAAGATCAAGAGCGTTCAGAACACGCGCAAGATCACCAAGGCGATGGAGATGGTCGCCGCATCCAAGATGCGCAAGGCGCAGGAACGGATGCGGCATGCCCGACCCTACGCCGACAAGGTGCGCAACATCGCTGCGCACCTGGCCAACGCCAATCCCGAGTACCGGCACCCGTTCCTGGTGCGCCGGGACACGATCAAGGCGGCCGGCGTGATCCTCGTGACCACCGACAAGGGTCTGTGCGGCGGTCTGAACACGAACGTGCTGCGTCTGGTCACCCAGCGCATGCGCGAGCTCGAGAAGGCAGGCACCAAGCTGCAGGTCACCGCGATCGGCAACAAGGGCCTGGGCTTCATGCAGCGGATCGGCGCGAAGGTGGTGTCGCAGATCACCCAGCTCGGCGACGCGCCGCACCTCGACAAGATGATCGGCCCGGTGAAGCTGCAGCTCGACGCGTACGCGGCGGGCGAGGTCGACGCGGTCTACATCGCCTACACCCGCTTCATCAACACGATGAAGCAGGAGCCGGTGGTCGAGCAGCTGCTGCCGCTGGATCCGTCGAAGCTGCAGGAAACCTCCCGCGAGTACTCGTGGGACTACCTGTACGAGCCGGATGCCGAGTCGGTGCTGAACGAGCTGCTGCTGCGCTACGTCGAGGCGATGGTCTTCCAGGCGGTGGCCGAGAACATGGCGTCGGAGCAGTCGGCCCGCATGGTCGCGATGAAGTCCGCCTCGGACAACGCCAAGAAGGTCATCGGCGATCTGCAGCTGTCGTACAACAAGGCACGGCAGGCGGCGATCACCAAGGAACTGAGCGAGATCGTCAGCGGCGCCGCCGCGGTCTGATCACGAACGCATTCAACGCATACAGAAGAGTCAACGAGGTCCCGACATGCAACAAGGCCAGATCGTTCAGTGCATCGGCGCGGTGGTCGACATCCAGTTCCCGCGCGATTCGATGCCGCGCGTCTACGACGCGCTCGTGCTCGGCGACGCCGGTGACTCGCTCGCCGAACCGGGCCTGACCTTCGAGGTGCAGCAGCAGCTCGGCGACGGCGTGGTCCGCACGATCGCGCTGGGCTCCTCCGACGGCCTGCGCCGCGGCATGGGCGTGAACAACACCGGCGCGCCGATCTCGGTGCCGGTGGGCGAAGCCACGCTGGGCCGGATCATGGACGTGCTGGGTCGCCCGATCGACGAGGCCGGCCCGATCAAGACCGAAGAGCGCCGCGCGATCCACCAGATCGCGCCGAAGTTCGCGGACCTCTCGCCGTCGGTCGAGCTGCTGCCCACCGGCATCAAGGTCATCGACCTGGTCTGCCCGTTCGCCAAGGGCGGCAAGATCGGCCTGTTCGGCGGCGCCGGTGTCGGCAAGACCGTGAACATGATGGAGCTGATCAACAACATCGCGAAGCAGTACTCGGGCTACTCGGTGTTCGCAGGCGTCGGCGAGCGCACCCGCGAGGGCAACGACTTCTACCATGAGATGGAAGAGTCGAACGTGCTCGACAAGGTCGCGATGGTGTTCGGCCAGATGAACGAGCCCCCGGGCAACCGCCTGCGCGTGGCGCTGACCGGCCTGACGATGGCCGAGCGCTTCCGCGACGAGGGCAAGGACATCCTGTTCTTCGTCGACAACATCTACCGCTACACGCTGGCCGGCACCGAAGTGTCCGCGCTGCTGGGCCGGATGCCGTCGGCCGTGGGCTACCAGCCGACGCTGGCCGAGGAGATGGGCCGCCTGCAGGAGCGGATCACCTCGACCAAGACCGGTTCGATCACCTCGATCCAGGCCGTGTACGTGCCGGCTGACGACCTGACCGACCCGTCACCGGCGACCACCTTCGGCCACCTCGACGCCACCGTCGTGCTGTCGCGCGACATCGCCTCGCTGGGCATCTAC
>CAIUGQ010000737.1 GCA_903898725.1 uncultured Burkholderiales bacterium
CGGAGCGTGTCCGAGGGGGCGCCCGAACGGGCCTGTCCGTCCGGGCCTGCCCTGCTCGTCGGCCTCAGCCCGCCTTCTTCGCCCAGGCGCTGCACCAGCCCTTGCCGGCGACCTGCTTGCCCGCGAAGAGCGGACACCCGCCCCAGGCGTCGGTGGGCTTGCCCTGGTACAGCGCGCAGTTGGTGCAGACCTGGCCGGCGGCGTACTTGGGGTACTTCTTGGTGTCGACCTTGGTCGCGTCGGCGAAGTAGCCGAGGGCGATGGCCTGGGGGTCCTTCTCGTCGAGCTTGGCCTGGGCGCGCGCGCCCGTGGCGAGGGTGGCGCCGCCGGCGGCCACGGTCATCATGAAGACGCGTCGGGTGGTGTGCATGGAAACCTCTCGTGCTGCGGTGGGCCGGGGGTTCGGAGGACGCGTCGGGTGGCCCGGGTGCCCGGCGCGTCGTGAAGCGGGATTGGGGCGCTAGGCGGGTCGGGTCTGGCGGTGCTGCTCGATGAGGCGGTCGGCGAGCGCGCGGCCGGATCGCCAGGCGCCCTCGACGCCGGCGCCGCCCAGTGCGTCGCCGCAAGCACCCAGGCCGCGGGCGGGGTCCCAGTCGCACAGCTCGGGCACGGCGGCGTCGGTGGCCTCAGCCGGCGCGTGGGCGTAGCGCCAGCGGTGCACGGCGGCGTGGTGCCAGGCGAGGGGCGGGCCGAGCTTCTGCGCAAGCGCGTCCTGCAGGCAGGCCAGCACGTCGGCGGGCGGGTCCTCGAGGTGGGCGCGGCTCCAGGTGTCGCTGGCATGGACGACCCAGTGGGCACGGCCGGGCACGCGGGTCCGGCCGGGGCGGGCGTCGCTGCGCACGATCAGGCCGATGGGGTCGGCGGCGGGCTCGGCGAGGTCCCAGGCGGGGAGGTCAGCGGCGGGCGCGTCGGTGACGGCCATCATCGTCCAGCACGGCACCATCTCGACAGCGCGCGCGCGCTCGGCCCAGTCGGGTCGGTGGGAGGCGAGCAGCGCCGCGGCCTGGGCCGGGGGGATGGCGACGACGACGCGGTCCACGCCCTGCGCGACCAGGACGCCGGCGCTCTCGAGCACCCAGCCGTCCGGCTCGCGACGCAGCGCGTCCACGGTGCAGCCGGTCTTGACGGGCAGGTCCTTCAGCAGCGACCGGCACAGCGACGGGGCGTCTGGAGTTGGCACCCACTGCGGTGCTGTGGCTTGCCCCGTCTGGCCGTCCCGATCGATGACGGGGACCCACCGAGCCAGCAGGCCCTCGCGTTCGGCGGCCTCGACGAACTGGATGAAGGCCTCGGAGCGGGCCTCGAACGCAGGCGCGCCATGGTCGAAGCGCGCGGGGATCGCGATGCCGTCGGGCCCGGTCCACTCGGTGCGGCGGGTCGCCATGCGGCCGCCGACGCCGCGTGACTTGTCGAAGATCTGCACGGCGAACCCGGCGTCGGCGAGCGCGCGAGCGCAGGCGGCGCCGGCGAGTCCGGCGCCGATGAGGGCCACGGTCGTCGGGCGGGGCGCGTCGGTGCGGTGGGTGGGAGGCATGGGGCGATGATAGGGCGACCCGACTCAATCACGACTCCGAAGGGGCATTCCGGACATTGCAGGGCTATGATCCGACTCGCACTCGACTCATCGATCCCATGTCCTCCGACCCCGCCGCCCCTGCCGACGACGCCCCGCTCCCCCTGTTCCGCAGCGGCGCGGTCGCGCGGGCGGCGGGGATGCCGGTCGCGACGCTGCGGATCTGGGAGCAGCGGCACCGCGCGGTGCGGCCGGCGACGGCGCCCTCGGGGCACCGGCTGTACTCGGCGGCGGACGTGGAGCGGGTGCTGCTGCTGCGGCGGCTGACGGCCGACGGCCATGCGATCGGGTCGATCGCGGCGCTGGACACCGGGCGGCTTCGGCGGCTCGTCGGGTCGATGCCGGCGCCTTCGGAGGATGGGGCGGGGACGCAGGCCGAGCCGCGCGTGGCCGGGGCCGGGGCCGGGGCCGGCGCGGAGTCGGCGGTCGGCGGATCGACCCGCGCGGACGCCACGCCCACCCAGCGCCCCGCCGGACCCCTCCGACTCCTCGTCATCGGGCGCGCCCTGGCCGCACGGCTGCAGCACCCCGCCGTCGCCCGTTGCCTGGCCACACCCGCCCACGTCGTCGCCGTGTTCGACACACCCGAAGACGCGGCCTCCAGCGCCGTCGACGCACTCGGCGACAGCATCGATCCCCCGGACACCCCAACGCCCCTCGACGGCATCGACCCCCTGCTCTGGCACGTCCCCGCCCTGCCCGCACGCATCCCACCGACGCTCGCAGCCGCCGGCGCGGCCTGGCGGGCGCGGCGCACGGTGGTGGTCCATCGCTTCGCGGGTGCGGCAGCGCGGCGGGCCTTCGAGGACGAGGGCGTGCGCGTGCTGCGCGAGCCGCTCGACGACGAGGCGCTGGGCGCCTGGCTCGCGACGCACGAGGCGCGACCCGACCCGCAGCCCGCCAAGGCGCGCGAGGCAGCCGCGCCCCAGGCCGTCCGCGTGCCGGCCGCGAACGCCATCCCCCCGCGCCGCTACGACGACGCCACGCTCACCGCGATCGCCGCCCTGCCCTCGAGCGTGGCCTGCGAGTGCCCGCGCCACGTGGCCGAGCTGCTGATGCAGCTCGCGGGCTTCGAGGCCTACAGTGCGGCCTGCGCCTCGCGCGGCCCGGCCGACGCGGCGCTGCACGCCCATCTGCACCAGGTAGCGGGCCGGGCGCGCGCGCTGTTCGAATCGGCGCTTGAACGCGTGGCGCACCACGAGGGGCTGTCTCTCCCCCGGATGACCGAACCGAGCATGACCGACTCGAACACGGAGACCCCATGATCTGGACACGCCTGATCGCCCTGCTGCTGCTCGCCTGCGTGCAGACTCCGTCGATGGCCATCGAGGAGCCCGACTACGAGGTGCTGCGCCGGCTCGACGCCGGCGACGTCGAGCTGCGTCGCTACGCGCCCTACGTGGTGGCGCAGGTGCGCGTGGACGGGCCGGAGGATCGGGCCGACAGCGAAGGCTTCCGCGCGCTCGCGGGCTACATCTTCGGCAAGAACAAGGGCGAGCGGAAACTGGAGATGACCGCGCCGGTAACGCGCGCGGCCGAGCCGATGAAGCTCGAGATGACGGCACCGGTCACGCGCAGCGCCGATGCTTCGGGCTTCGTGGTGCAATTCGTGCTGCCCAAGCGCGTGACGCTCGCGACGGCACCGGAGCCGAACGATCCGCGGGTGCAGCTACGCGAGGTGCCTTCGAGCGTCGTCGCGGTCATCCGGTACTCGGGCTTCTGGTCGCAGGCGAACTACGACGAGCACCTCGCGCGGCTGCAGACGGCGCTGCGCGACGCGAAGATCGGCTGGACGGGCGCGCCGACGCTGTCGCGGTACAACGGGCCGATGACGCCGTGGTTCCTGCGGCGGAACGAGATCTGGGTGGCGGTGGAGGGCGCGGGACGATGAGTCGAGTCGTGATCGAGCTCGAGGTCCGTCGGTTCGGAGACTCGCTGGGGGTCGTCCTGCCCGAGGCAGTGACGAACCGGCTGCGTGCCGAGGAAGGTCAGTCGCTCTATCTGATCGAGGCCCCGGACGGCAGCTATCGCCTGACGCAGTACGACCCGAGCCTCGACGCCAAGATGTGCCAGGTCGAGAACATCGCCGGACGCTACCGGAACACGCTCCACGTCCTCGCGAAGTAAGCCGGCACGAGTCCTTCGCGGCGCCCGCTCGATTGAATAAAACGGATTCGTTGAAGCCGCAGCCAGCCCGCCCGCCGCTCAATCCCGCGCCGCCCCCGTCAGCTTCACGAGCCCCGCATAGCGCGAGACCTCGGCCGACCAGAACGCGGAAAACTCCGCGGCCGATCCGCCGCGCACCTCGCCGCCGATGTCCTGCAGGCGCTTGGCGAGCTCACCGGTCTTGAGCGACTGGTTGATCGCCGCGTTCACGCGAGTGACGACGGCGGCCGGCGTGCCCGCGGGCGCAGCGACGCCGTACCAGGCGTTCATGACCATGCCGCCCAGGCCCAGCTCGCCGAAGGTCGGCACGTCGGGCAGCAGCGGGCTGCGCTTGTCGGCGGCGACCGCGAGCGCGCGCACCTTGCCGCCCTTCACATGCGGGAACGCGCCGGTGTCGAACATGAAGTCGAGCTGGCCGCCCATCACGTCGGTGAGCGCGGGGCCGCTGCCCTTGTAGGGCACGTGGGTGATGTCGGTCTTCGTCAGCGACTTGAAGAGCTCGCCGGCCAGGTGCGCCGACGCGCCGACGCCGCCTGAGCCGTAGGTCAGCTTGCCGGGGTTGGCCTTCGCGGCGGCGACGAGGTCGGCGGGCGTGGCGAACTTCGACGCGGTGGGCACGACGAGCACGCTCGGGATCACCGCGACCGCGGCGACGGGCACGAAGTCCTTGATGGGGTCGAAGCCGATCTTCTTGTACAGGTGCGGATTGGCGGCGTTGGTGGAGCTGGTGGCCAGCAGCAGCGAATGGCCGTCGGGCGCGCTGCGGATGAACTGCTGGGTGCCGATGTTGCCGCCGGCGCCGGGCACGTTCTCGACGAACACGGTCTTGCCGAGCTCGGTGGTCAGCGCCTGGGCCACGGCGCGCCCGACCGCATCGGCGGCACCGCCGGCGGGCCAGGGCACGAGGAGGCGGACGGGCTTGTCGGGGTAGGTCTGGGCCTGGGCCTGGACGGCCCCCAGTGCCCACGCCGAGGCCAGCGTGATGGCGGCGCCGATGCGGAACAGTCGTTTCATGTCTCGTCTCCTTGTGTTGTCGGGGGGTTCGCGGGCGTCAGCTCAGGCCGTGCCGACGCAGCACGTCGGACAGCCCCAGCAGTTCGGCGGTCGTCGCGCCGCGCGCGATGGCCTGCCGCATCAGCGCCTCCTTGGCCTCGCGGTCCTCGGCGCGCGCGACGACCTCGTCGAGGCGCTCGCCGGGCACGACGACGACGCCGTCGCGGTCGCCGACGACGCAGTCGCCGGGGCGGATGCAGACGTCGCCGATGAACACCGGCACGTCGATCCGGCCGGGCTGATGCTTCGCGGTGCCCTTGATCGACAGGCCGCGGCAGAACACCGGGAAGCCCTGCTGCACGATCGACTCTGCATCGCGCACGGCGCCGTGGATCAGCAGTCCGGCGAGGCCGAGCTTCATCGCCTGCGCGGTCAGCACGTCACCCCACGGCCCCGCCTCCAGAAAGCCCTTGCAGTCGGCGACGAGCACCTGGCCGGGCCGCGCCTTGAGCAGCGCGTAGTGCAGCATCAGGTTGTCGCCCGGGCGCAGGTCGACGGTGAAGGCAGGGCCCGCCATCCGCATGCCGGGGTCGATCGGCTTGACGCCGCTGTCCAGTGCGCCCGTGGCCCCCTGGGCCTCGTACACGGTCGCGGCGCCGAGGGCGCGCAGCCGCGCGCTGACTTCGTGGGCGGTATTCATGGTGGCGGGAGTCTCGACCTGCGCTTCCCTGCACACCAGTTCGGTTTTCTGACGATAAACTCTGAAAACATGAACTTCCGCCAGCTCCGCTACTTCTGCGAAGTCGTCGATGCCGGCACGCTCGCGCGAGCGGCCGAGCGTCTGTACGTCGCGCCCACGGCCATCAGCATGCAGATCGCGCAGCTCGAGGAATCGGTCGGCGGCGCGCTCTTCGATCGCTCGGCCAAGCCGATGGTGCTGACGCCGCTGGGCCGCTACTTCGTGCCCCGCGCCCGCGAGCTGCTGCGCGAGAGCCGGCGCCTGGAGGAAGACACGCGCGACATGGCGAGCGGACGCCGCGGCTGGCTGGGCATCGGCTTCGTGCGCTCGCTGCTGTACTCGGTGCTGCCGCTGGCGATCCGCCGGTATCGGGAGCGGTTCCCGGAGGTCAAGCTCGAGCTGGTCGAGCTGCTGTCGGAGCACCAGACGGCGGCGCTGCGCGAGCACCGGATCCACATCGGCCTGTCACGCCATGCGCGGCCGATCGAGGCGCCGAACGACCTGCGGCACACGCTGCTGTTCGACGATCGCTACGTGGCGGCCGTGCCGTCGCGACACCCGATCGCCCGGGCGCGCGCGCCGTCGATGGCAAGGCTCGGCACGCTGCCCTTCATCGCGTTCCCGAAGGACCCGGCGAGTTCGTACGCGACGCAGGTCATGTCGACCCTGCACGCGGTCGGCCTGCGCCCCCAGGTTGCGCACGAGGCGATCGAGATCCACACCGCCCTCGGTCTTGTGGCGGCGGGCCTGGGCTTCACGATCGTCGGCGCGTCGGTGGCCACGCGCGGCCTGGCCGACGTCACTTTCCTGCCGCTGCCGGAGGTGAGCGCCACCACGCAGGTGGTCGCGGTCACGCGGGAGGACGAGGACAGCGAACTCGTGGCCGCGATGCTGGGGACGCTGCAGGCGGTGCGTCTGCAGGCGGCGACACGGCGCGCCGGTCCTGCGGGAGCCGAATCGGATGCGAAGGCTCGGCCCCGCCGGGCGGGGTGATCGGTCGAAGCGACGTCCGAACGGTGGCTGATCAGGCCCGCACAACCCCCTGCCGACCTACCGCTCGAGCCGCCCTTCGACGAACCCCGCGATCAGCGCCGCCACCGCATCCGGCTGCTGATGCACGATCCAGTGATCGCTGTCCGCGAAGCGCCGCACCCTCAGATCGGGCACGACCGTCGGCAACAGCTCGAGGGTGCGCGGCGTGAAGTAGACGTCGCGGTCGCCCCAGATCACGAGGGTCGGCACCGTCACGCGGGTCTGCTCGAGCGGGCGCGGCGCGCGGTCGTCGCCGCTGGGCGGGCCGCTCTTGTTGGCGCGGTAGTAGTTCAGTCCCGCCGAGACGCTCTTCGAATCGCGCCACAGGCGCAGATAGTCGTCCGCCTGCGCCTCGCTCAGGAACCCGGCGGCCCGGGCCGGCTCGAGCATCTCGCGCCGGAAGCCGGCGAAGTCGTTGCGCGCCACCAGCTCTTCACCGCGCGCCGAGCGGAACGCCAGCATGTACTGGCTCGCCTTCGCCTGCTCGGCATCCTCGCGCAGCAGATGCTCGAACACGCCGGTGTGCGCAGCGTTCACGATCACGAGGCGATCGAGCAGCTCGGGGTGGCGCATCGCCACTTCCCACGCGATGAAGCCGCCCCAGTCGTGGCCGACCAGCGTGACCTTCGCCAGGCCGAGTGCGGCGACGACGTCCTTCACGTCGTGCACCAGCTCGGCGATGTCGTAGCCCTGCACGTCGGCGGCGGCCTCGGACCGGCCGATGCCGCGCGTGTCCAGCGCGATCGTGCGGCAATGCGGCCTGAGCCGCGCCATCACGCCGTGCCAGGCGCCGGAGTACTCGGGGAAGCCATGCAGAAACAGCACCGGTGCGCCGCTGCCCTGCTCGACGTAGTGCAGGCGCAGGCCGCGGGTGACAACGGTGCCGTGCGTGACCGGTGCCGTCATCACGCGTCCTTGAACTTTCCGTACAGCTCGGTGGTGGCGATGATCAGGTGGGCCTGAGCGCCGTTCAGGCGATGCGGGTTCGCCAGGGTCTCGTACTCGGTGGACGTCACCATGTCGAGGAAGGCGGCGCGCGACGGGTAGCGCACCATCACCACGAAGTCCCAGTCGCCCTGCGCCGGGTCGCCCAGCGCCACGGCCTCGGCCCGGCCGGACCACAGCACGGTGCCGCCGCGCGCCTTGATCATCGGCATGGTGGCGGCGCTGTAGCGCAGGTAGGCGTCCCAGCCGGATCCGCTGCCG
>CAIUGQ010000738.1 GCA_903898725.1 uncultured Burkholderiales bacterium
CGTCCGCCGCGGCCGACGCTCAGAGCCCCACGACGCCGCCGCCGTTCTTGGTGATGGCCACCGTCGCGGAACGCGGCCGGGCCAGGCCGCCATCGGGCCAGTGGCTGGTGAACGCGGCGGGATTGGCGATCGCCGAGATGGGCGTGTCCTCACCCGGGTGCTGGATGTTGATGAACAGCGTCTGCCCGTCCGGCGTCTCGGCGACGCCGGTGATCTCGCAGTCCTTCGGTCCGACCAGGAAGCGGCGCAGCTTCGCCGTGCCCGGGGCCGCACCGACGCGGGTGGTGACCTGCTTGGTGGCGCCGGTCGAGTCGGTGTTGGTGATCGTCTTCGTCGAGCCGTCGCCGACCGTGCCCGGCAGGGCCGCGAGCAGCATGCAGTTGGTCACGTCGGTGTACGCACCGTCGTCGGTCTGGATCCAGCACACGCCCTTGTTGCTGAACCACAGGCCATCGGGGCTCGAGAAGTCGTTCTCGGCGGTCAGGCCGGACAGGTTCACGTTCGCCGCATTCGCCGTCGCCCGGGCACCGAACAGGAAGATGTCCCAGTTGAACGTCGTCGCCGAGGTGTCGCCGTTCGGCTCGACCCAGCGCACGATGTGGCCGTTCGGGTTGCCGAACTGGTTGGTCGAGGTGCCCTTGACGTCGTTGTAGTGGCGCGGGTTGGCCGCATCGGTCGAGGCCAGCGTGCGGTTGGCCGCGTTGCTGTTGGTCAGCGTCATGTAGACCGCGCCGGTGACCGGATCGACGGCGCCCCACTCGGGACGGTCCATCTTCGTCGCGCCGACCGCGTCGGCGGCGATCCGCGCGTTGATCAGCACGTCGGCCTGGTCGCTGAACGCGTAGGTCGTGTTCGCGGCGGTGAGCGTGCCGGTGCCGAACTTCAGCTCGATCCAGGTGCCGGTGCCGTCGGCGTTGAAGCGGGCGACGTAGAGCTTGCCGTCGTCCATGTACTTGTCGCCGGCCGCGATGCCGCCGTTGGCATCCGCGGCGTCCCAGTTGCGCGCCGAGACGAACTTGTAGATGTACTCGTTGCGCGAGTCGCAGCCCATGTAGAACACGACCGGCTTGCCGACCACGGCCTTGGCGGGCCAGGCGCCTTCGTGGGCGAAGCGCCCGAGGGCCGTGCGCTTCTTGACCTGCGAGCTCGGGGCGTACGGGTCGATCTCGACGATCCAGCCGTAGGTGTTCGGCGCGAAGCGGTAGTCGCCGGCCGGCGTCGAGGCGCGCGACTCGGCGTTCCAGCGGCCGTACAGGTCATCGCCGGTGTCCGGGGTCACCGTGGCCCACAGCTCGCGGCCCGTGCCCGCGACGCCGTAGCGCGCGTTCTGGGCCTTCTCCTTGGCGTTGCGCTTCGGATCGTCGACCGCGGCGATCCGGCGGAAGTAGCCCGCCCAGTTCTCCTCGGCGGTCAGGTACGTGCCCCACGGGGTGTAGCCGTTGCCGCAGTTGTTCAGCGTGCCGCGCGTGCGCGAGCCGTCCGGGGAGTACTTGGTCGCCATCGTCGCGGTGCGGCCGGCGGGGCCGGCGAGCACGACGTCGGTCAGCGTGTGGATGCGGCGGTTGAACGACGAGTTCTGCACGTACGACCAGGTGCCGTTGGTCGCCCGGCGGACTTCGACGACCGAGACGCCGTGCACGTAGAACTCGCGCAGCACTTCTTCGGCCGAGGTGCGGACCGCGGCGTTGCCGGTGCCGCTGATGGTCTGGCCGGCCGGGTGCAGGAAGGCCGGCGTGATCGCCTCGTGGTTGATGACCAGCAGCCCGCGGTCGGAGGCGGTGGTGCTGCGCTGGCCGTTGGCGTCCAGCGGGAAAAAGTGCATGCCGTCGTGGTGGTCGCCGGCGCGGGTCGCGAAGCTGGCGGCCGGGTCGTTGCCGTCGTTGCGGTACGCGGCGGTCGAGGCGGTCATCGGGTCGCCGAGCTTGAAGATCGGCGTCGCGGTGTAGCCGGCGGTCACGCTCACCGAGTCGGCGACCGACTTGGCGACGGGGGTGAAGCCGAGGGCGGTCGGGCGGGTCAGCGCGACCGGTGCGGTCTGGGTCGTGCCGGCGACCGCCGTGGGCGCGGGCGAGTCGTCGCTGCCGCAGCCGGCGAGCAGGCCGGTGCCGCCGCCGATGAAGCCCATCGCCGACAGCCCGAGGCCGCCGCGCAGCAGGCCGCGGCGGCCGGCGTCCTCGATTCGCGCGTCGACGAGGTCGTTCAGGTGCGGGCCGTTCGAGGGGTTCGTGACAGCGTCTTCGTGGATCGTCATGCTGGAAGCTCTCCGGTGTAGGAAGGCGCGAGTCTGGTAGTCGACCGTGACAGCGCGGTGAATGCCGGATGACACGTCGATGACAGGCCGATGACGGTGATCGACCGGCCGGCAGCGCCGGCGTGCCGCTCGCGCCTTCGGTGCCGTACCGGACGCCCATCCGGCGGCTGTACCGGTCCCGTGGGCTGCGGGCGCCGGAACGCTGCCGTAACATCGGCAGACGAGCCGTCACGAGCGGCGACGAACCCCCGGCGCGGTCCGATCGATCGCTGCCGGGCCACCGAGACACGATCATCGGACGGAGACGCGACCATGAACGCCCCGCTGGATCCGGCACAGCGTGCCGCACTTGACCGAGCCCTGCGCGAAGTCACCCTCGACGACAAGTACGCGCTCGAGCGTGGTCGCGCCTTCATGTCCGGCACCCAGGCGCTGGTGCGCCTGCCGATGCTGCAGCGCGAGCGCGACCGGCGCGACGGCCTGAACACCGCCGGCTTCATCTCCGGCTACCGGGGCTCGCCGCTCGGCGGCGTCGACCAGGCGCTGTGGAAGGCCCGCGAGCACCTGAAGAAGCACCGCATCGTCTTCCAGCCCGGCCTCAACGAGGAACTGGCGGCGACCTCCGTCTGGGGCACGCAGCAGGTGCCGATGACGCCCGGTGCGAACGTCGAGGGCGTGTTCTCGATGTGGTACGGCAAGGGGCCGGGCGTGGACCGCTCCGGCGACGTGTTCAAGCATGCCAACGCCGCCGGCACCTCGCGCCACGGCGGGGTGCTGGTGCTCGCGGGCGACGACCACGGTGCCAAGAGCTCGACGCTGCCGCATCAGTCCGACCATGTGTTCAAGGCCTGCGGCCTGCCGGTGTTCTATCCGTCGACGGTCCAGGAGTACCTCGACCTCGGCCTGCACGGCTGGGCGATGTCGCGCTGGTCGGGCCTGTGGGTCGCGATGAAGACCGTGACCGAGGTGGTCGAGGCCTCGGCCTCGGTCGAGGTCGACCCGGATCGCGTGCGCATCGTGATCCCCGAGGAATTCGCCTATCCGCACGAGGATCCGTTCGGGCTGAACATCCGCTGGCCCGACACGCCGCTCGCCCAGGAGGCGCGGCTCTTCAACTACAAGTGGTATGCGGCGCTCGCCTACGTGCGGGCCAACCGCCTCAACCACACGGTGATCGACTCACCGCGGGCCTGGTTCGGCATCGTCACCGCGGGCAAGGCGTACCTCGACACCATGCAGGCGCTCGACGAGCTCGGGCTCGACCGCGAGGCCTGCGCGCGGCTCGGCATCCGGGTCTTCAAGTGCGGCGTGGTGTGGCCGCTGGAGGCCGCGACGGTGCGCGAGTTCGCCACCGGCCTCGACGAGATCCTGGTGATCGAGGAGAAGCGCCAGGTGCTCGAGTACGCGCTCAAGGAAGAGCTCTACAACTGGCGCGACGACGTGCGCCCGCGCGTCTACGGCAAGTTCGACGAGAAGGACGGCCGGGGCGGCGAGTGGGCGATGCCGCAGGGGCGCTGGCTGCTGCCCGGGCTGGGCGAGCTGTCGCCGGCGACCATCGCGAAGGCGATCGCCTCGCGCCTGCTGGACCCGGGCCAGTTCGCGCCGAAGCTGGGCGGGGCGCTGCCCGACGACATCCGCGCGCGCATCGAGTCGCGCATCGCGATCATCGAGGCCAAGGAGCGCGCGCTGGCCGAGCCGCACGTGACCGCGGTGCGCACGCCGACCTTCTGCTCGGGCTGCCCGCACAACACCTCGACGCGGGTGCCCGAAGGCTCGCGCGCGGTGGCCGGCATCGGCTGCCACTACATGGCGATCTGGATGCCCGAGCGGCGCACCGAGACCTTCACGCAGATGGGCGGCGAGGGCGTGCCCTGGATCGGACAGGCGCCTTTCTCGGACGAGACGCACATCTTCGCGAACCTGGGCGACGGCACGTACTTCCACTCGGGGCTGCTCGCGGTGCGCGCATCCATCGCCGCGAAGGTGAACATCACCTACAAGATCCTCTTCAACGACGCGGTCGCGATGACCGGCGGCCAGCCGCACGACGGCGTGCTGACGGTGCCGCAGATCGTCGCGCAGGTGCGGGCCGAGGGCGCGCGCGAGGTGGTGGTCGTCACCGACGAGCCCGAGAAGTACGACGCGCTGAAGGGGCGGGCGCCGTTCGACGGCGTCGAGGTCCACCACCGCGACCACCTCGATCTGGTCCAGCGCCGGCTGCGCGAGGTGCCCGGCTGCACCGTGCTGGTCTACGACCAGACCTGCGCGAGCGAGAAGCGCCGGCGCCGCAAGAAGATCGTCGACGGCAAGCCCGGCTTCCCCGATCCGGCCAAGCGCGTCGTCATCAACGAGGCGGTCTGCGAGGGCTGCGGCGACTGCAGCGTGCAGTCGGCCTGCGTGTCGGTCGAGCCGGTCGAGACCGAGCTCGGGCGCAAGCGCCGGGTCAACCAGTCCTCGTGCAACAAGGACTACTCGTGCGTGAAGGGCTTCTGCCCGAGCTTCGTGACCGTCGAGGGCGGGGCGCTGCGCGCGGGGCGCAAGCCGGCCGCGGCCGGCACGGGGCCGGCGGCCGAACTGCCCGCTTCGCTGCGCGAACTGCCCGAGCCGGCGCGGGTCGTCACGATCGGCGAGTCCGGCAACCGGACCTACGGCGTGCTGGTCACCGGCGTCGGTGGCACCGGCGTCGTCACGGTGGGGCAGCTGATCGGCATGGCCGCCCACCTCGAGGGCAAGGGCATCTCGGTGCTCGACATGGCGGGCCTCGCGCAGAAGGGCGGCGCGGTGTTCTCGCACGTGCAGATCGCCGCGCAGCCCGAGGACCTGCACTCGACGCGGATCGCCACCGGCGAGGCCGACCTGGTGATCGGCTGCGACCTGGTGGTCGCGGCCGGCAACGAGGCGCTCGCCAAGATGCGCCCGCGCGTGACGCGTGCCGTCATCAACGGCAACGTCGCGCCGACCTCCGACTTCCTGCGCGACCCCGACTGGGCGCTGCCGGCCGACGCGCTGCGCCGCAACGTGCTGGAGGCCGCGGGCGAGCAGGACATCGACTTCGTCGAGGCGAACGACGTGGCGACCGCGCTGCTCGGCGACGCGATCTACACCAACCCGCTGCTGCTGGGCTATGCGTGGCAGAAGGGCTGGCTGCCGCTGACGCGCGTGGCGATGGAGCGGGCGATCGAGCTGAACGGCGTGTCGGTGGCGCGCAACCTCGAGGCCTTCATCTGGGGGCGCCGCCTCGCCCACGACCCCGAGGCCGTGCAGCGCGTGGTACGCCCGCAGGGGGCCAAGGTCATCGAGCTGCGCCGGCCGGTCGGACAGGTGCGCTCCGAGTCCGACCTCGACGAGCTGATCGCGCGGCGCGTGGCGCTGCTGACCGCCTGGGGCGACGCGGCCTGGGCCGAGCGCTTCCGCGCCCGGATCGAACGCGTGCGCCGCGTCGAGGGCGATCGCATCGGTGCCGTCGGCAAGTGGCGGCTGACCGAGGCGGTGGCGCGCGGCCTGTCGAAGCTGATGGCCTACAAGGACGAGTACGAGGTCGCGCGGCTGCACGCCGACCCGGCCTTCGTCGCCTCCATCCGCGAGCAGTTCGAGGGCGACTGGCAGCTGCGGTTCCACATGGCGCCGCCGATCCTCGCCAAGGTCGATCCGAAGACCGGCGCGCCGATGAAGCGCGAGTTCGGTCCCTGGATGCTGCCGGTGCTGCGCACGCTGGCCAGGCTCAAGGGCCTGCGCGGCACCGCGTTCGATCCGTTCGGACGGACCGAGGAGCGGCGCACCGAGCGCGCGCTGATCACCGAGTACGAGGCGCTGGTCGACGAGCTGCTCACCGGTCTCGAGGCCTCGAACCACGCGCAGGCGGTCGCGCTCGCGAAGCTGCCCGAGCAGATCCGCGGCTACGGCCACGTGAAGGACCGCCATCTGGAGAAGGTCCGCGCCGAGTGGGCCGAGCGGCTGGCCGCATGGCGGGGCCACGGCGAGCTGTCGAAGCAGGCACCGATCCCGATCCGCGCGGTGTAGCCGCGACGGCGCGGCGCTTTTTCGGGACAATCGCGCTCCCGGCCCGGGACGGCCGGGGGCGTGACGGGCTCGGGGTGACGGGTGCGGCGCCGACCGATCCCCCGAATCCGGAGACCTCGCCTTGAACCTGCTGTCCGCCACCGAAGCCGCCGCCCTCGTCCGCAGCGGCGCGACCGTCGCCAGCGCCGGCTTCGTCGGCTGCGGCCACGCCGAGGCGGTGACCGCGGCGCTCGAGCGGCGCTTCCTCGCCGAAGGGGCGCCGGCGGACCTGACGCTGGTGTACTCGGCCGGGCAGGGCGACCGGGGGCATCGCGGCGTGAACCACTTCGGGCATGCCGGCATGACGGCGTGCATCGTCGGCGGGCACTGGCGCTCGGCGCCGAAGCTCCGGCGCTCGCGCTCGAGGAGCGCTGCGCGGCCTACAACCTGCCGCAGGGCGTGATCACGCAGCTCTACCGCGCGATCGCCGGCGGCAAGCCGGGGGTGATCACGAAGATCGGCCTGCACACCTTCGTGGATCCGCGGCTCGACGGCGGCGCGATCAACGACGTCGGCCGCGAGGCCGCGCGGATCGGTGCGCGCCGCTACGTCGAGTCGCTCGAGCTGCGCGGCGAGCGCTGGCTGCTCTATCCGTCGTTCCCGATCGACGTCGCGCTGATCCGCGGCACCTCGGTCGATGCGCGCGGCAACCTCGCGACCGAGAACGAGGCCTTCCACCACGAACTGCTCGCGATCGCGCAGGCCGCCCGCAACAGCGGCGGCATCGTCATCGCGCAGGCGCGGCGCATCGTCGATCACCACGAGAACCTGCACGCGGTGAAGGTGCCCGGCATCCTGATCGATCACGTGGTGATCGCCGAGCACGACGACGAGCACATGATGACCTTCGCCGAGGCGGACAACCCGGCGTACTACACCTCGTGGCGCGGGCCGGGCCACGCGGCGCCGCGGCGTGCGCCCTCGGCGCTCGATGCCCGCAAGATCGTCCAGCGGCGCGCGCTGCTCGAGCTGGTCGCCCGCCATCCGCGGGTGGTGAACCTCGGCGTGGGCATGCCCGCCGGCATCGGCGCGGTGGCCGACGAGGAAGGCGTCTCGGGCTTCACGCTGACCGTCGAGGCCGGCCCGATCGGCGGCACGCCCGCCGATGGCCTGTCCTTCGGCGCCTCGGCCTATCCGGAGGCGGTCGTCGACCATCCGGCGCAGTTCGACTTCTACGACGGCGGCGGCATCGACCTCGCCTTCCTGGGGCTGGCCGAGCTCGATGTGCGCGGCAACGTCAACGTCAGCCTCTTCGGCGAGGGCGACAAGCGGATCGTCTCGGGCGTCGGCGGCTTCATCAACATCACCCAGAGCGCGCGCGAGGTGGTGTTCATGGGCACGCTGACCGCGGGCGGCCTGCAGGTCGAGGCCGCCGACGGTCGGCTGCGGATCGTGCGCGAGGGCCGGGTCGCGAAGGTGGTGCCGACGGTCTCGCACCTGACCTTCGATGCGGCCTACGTGTCGTCGCTCGGCCGGCGGATCCTCTACATCACCGAGCGCGCGGTCTTCGAGATGCGCGACGGCGTGCTGACGCTGACCGAGGTCGCGCCGGGCATCGACGTGCGCGAGCAGGTGCTCGCGCTGTGCCCGCCCGGCGTCCGGGTCGCCGAACCGCTGCGCACGATGGACGCGCGCATCTTCGACGCCGAGCCGATGCTGACCCGCGAGCGCAGCTAGCCCCCGCGGTTCGAGGCCGCACGCGGGCACCTCGCGTGCCCGCGGCGCGTCCCGCCGGCTCGCGGCTCCCGCTCAGGGGTTCATGAACCCGAGGTCGCGCGACGCGAAGTTCACGATGTTCGGGAAGATCGTGGCGATCTGCGTGTCGCTCAGCCCGAACCACTTCGCGAGCGTGCCGGCGTACTGGTCGACCGAGACCTTCGGCAGCAGCCGCCCCTGGCCGACGTCGTCGACGGTGTTCACGCCGATGGTCGGGAACGCACCGTACATCTCCTTGCCGCGCACCGCGCCGCCGGCGACGAAGTGGTGCGCGCCCCAGCCGTGGTCGGTGCCGTCGCCGTTGCTGGTCAGCGTGCGGCCGAACTCGGAGGCGGTGAACAGCGTCGTCTCGTTGACGGCGTTGACGTCCGGGTCGGCCATCAGCGCGTTGAAGTACACGATCGCCTCGGAGAGCCGCTGCATCAGCACCGCATGGTTCGCGGTCTGGTTGTCGTGGGTGTCGAAGCCGCCCAGGCTCACGTAGAACACCTGCCGCTGGATGCCGAGCGCGGTGCGCGCGCCGATGATGCGCGCCACGGTCAGCAGCTGGTTCGCGAGGCTGTTGTTCGCCGGCGGGGCCGGCAGGCTGGCGGTCGGGACCATGTTCGTGGTCAGCGCGACCTGCGCGTCGATCGCCCGCTTGACCACCTTGGCGTGCTCGTTCTCGAACAGGTTGCCACGGTCGCCGGTGACGATCGAGCGCAGCGGGTTGGTCGCCGAGGTCGAGCCGAAGAGGCTGCCGGTGAGGCCACCGATCGAGACCGCGCCCGCGCTGCTCGCCTGGTACTGGAGCACCGTCTCGCCGGACAGGAACACCGCGTTGCCGGCCGCCGAGATCGCGGTGAAGTTGGTGTACGTGTTCATCGAGGCCAGCAGGTCGCCCATGCGGCCGCCCCAGCCGATACGGGCGCCCTCGGGGCGCATCGCCTGCCAGATCGAGGCCTGGTCGTTGTGCGAGAAGAGCTGCGGCGGTGACCGGCGGTTGCGGGCGTCCCACTCGGCCTTGGTGATCGGCTCGACCAGCGTGCCGACGTTCGGGATCACGGCCACGCGACCGGCATCGAACTGCGAGACCAGACCCGCCATCGACGGATGGACCGCGAAGGCCCGGCCGGGCTGCGCGGTGTTCGGCACGATCGGCAGCACGCCGCCGGCCATGCCGACCTCGGGCAGCGCGATCGGGGAGGGCGCGGTGATGCGCGCCTTGCGGTATTCGGCCCACGAGCCCGGGTCGGTGGCGAGCACCATGTTGCCCTGGTCGTTGCCGCCGTTGAGGAACACGCAGACCAGCGCGCGGTAGCCGGGCGCGGGCTGCGCCTGCGCGGCGGCCATCGTCGCCAGGTTCAGCGCGAAGCCGGCACCGGGCCCCACGATGGACGTGGCGGCGGCGGTCCGCAGGAAGTGTCGTCGGGAGGCGTCGATTCGCTTCATGTCGTCGGTCCTTCGGCGGCTCATTTCTGGACGATGAATTCGGGCGATGCGACCGCGAGGAACACGGCGAGGTGCACGCGGTTCTTGCGCGCGGCCTCGAGGTTCGTCGGGTTGCTGATCGCCACGTTGATGGAGGCGACCGCGGCCGTGATCTGCTGGCGCACCGCGGCCGGCATGCGGTCGGCGGTCGTCAGCAGCGCGACGCGGTCGACCAGCGCGGCGGCGTTGTCGGCGATCGCCAGCTCGTCGGTGTAGTCCGGCTGGACGTCGCGCTTGGGATCGTTCGGCGGGTTGTTGCCGAAGCCGTTGGGCACGACGTTGCGCATCGTGTTCAGCCAGCCCGCGACGCTGGTCTCCTGCGTGCTCTGCATCTCCGGCGACACCAGCTTGGCCTGCGCGATCGCGGTGTTCGGCGGCACGTAGCCCGGCCGGAAGAAGTTGAACACCGAGGGCGCGCGCATCGGCGTCTGGCCGATGTTGCCGACCGGGTCGTCGGTGACGCCGACCAGGAAGCGGCCGGTGGTCGACTTCGCATCGAAGGCGCGCAGCCAGGCCGCCACCCGCAGCACCGGCTCGCGCACCTTGCCGGCCGCGGCACCGCCCGCGGCGGCGTCGTCGCGCGCTTCGGCGTCGAGCATGATCGCGCGGACCACGGCCTTCAGGTCGCCGCGCACCCCCTGGCCGTTGTCGTTGAAGACCGTCGCGACGCGGGCCACGTAGGCCGGGCTCGGGTTGCTGGTGACCAGCTTCTGGATCAGCTGGCGGCCGATGAAGGGGCCGACGTTCGGATGGGCGAACAGTCGGTCGAGGGCGGCCTTCAGGCTCGCCTCGGGCGTGCTCGCGGTGACCGTGGTGCCCAGGAACGTCTTGGTGCCCGGCTCGTGGAAGTTCGGGTAGCCGCGCATCGGCAGGATGTCGCGGTCCGAGATCGAGATCGTGCCGAAGAAGCGCGCGTTCGAGCTGTCCGGGCCGGCCCACGAGAAGCCGGTGAACACGCGCGCGAGGCCGACGACGTCCTCGATCTTGTAGGTGTCGATCGGCTCGTTGCGCGCGTCGAGCTTGAGCGTGCCGTCGAGGTTCAGCTCGTACAGCCCGATGCTGAACAGCTGCATCACCTCGCGCGCATAGTTCTCGTCGGGCACGCGGCCCACCGCGAGGTCGCCCTTCTGGTTGCGCAGGTGCGTGAGGTAGATGCCCATCATCGGATGGAGCGACACGTCCTCGAGCAGCGTGCGGAAGTTGCCGAACGCGTTGCGCCCGAGCATGTCGAGATAGCCGGCCACGCCGCGCGGGTGGTCGTTCACCGTGTCGTCGGCCAGCGAGATCACGAAGATCTGCGACAGCGCGAACGCGACCCGGTGACGCAGCTGGTCCTCGGCCGTGATCGCGGTCCGCCAGAAGCTCTCGTAGACCCAGCTCTCGTTCGGCGTCTCGCCCTCGTCGAGCTCGGCGGTGCGTGCCGCGAAATAGTCCAGGTGCGGCGTGCCGGCGGGCTTGGCGAGCTGCTGGTCGACCCAGCGCGAGTACCCGCTCGACATCAGGCCGTCGATCGCCGTCGCGCTCGGGCCGAAGCTGCCCTGCGACAGGAAGCGGGCTGCGGCGGCCTTGGTCGCCGGCGGATCGCTGGCCGGTCCGAGGTCGGCCCCGGCGGCGGCTGCGGCGGCGGCTGCTGCTGCGGCGGCGGCGGCATCGGTCGCGGCGGCGCCGGAGGAGGAACCCCCTCCCGAGCCGCAGCCGACCAGCCATCCGCTCACCAGGAGGGTCGCCAGGACCCTCATCGACGTTCCCTGCATCACGGCACACTCCGTTGCAAAAATGTCACGCTGACCGGACCGTAAGGGTTGGCTCCGGGCCGGACAGCGGGACGGCGACGTCCGGCGAATCCCGACGGACGGATGGCGGGTGCGCGGTGGGAATCCGGCGACGGACGGAGTCGAACGGAGGACCGGCGGTCGAGGCGGCGAGCCGGACGTGCGGTCCGTCACCGACACGCGGACGCTGCCGTGCTGCGGACGGACGGACCGCCACGCCCGACCGGACGAGGCGCGCACCGTTCCGGCTTGCACGCGCCTGCCGGCCATAGTCCGATGCAGGACACAAAGTTGGAGCGCGATCGTGCAGGCACCGACCTTCGCCGGACTGATGTACCGCTACTGGTTCTACGGATGGCTGTTCGTCGACGTGAACCGCGGCACCGTCTTCGAGCGCGCAGCGGCGCGTCGCCACAACCAGGCACGGTCGATCTGGCTGCCGACCTACCTGCGTCGCTGGACACTGCTCGGACTGCTGAGCTTCGCGGTCGGCTGGGGCCTCCAGCCGCATGCGCCGCCGCTGCTGCTGATGGTGTGCTTCCTGCCGTGCGTGCTGACCGTGCCCGTGAATGCGGTCACGCTGGCCGCCTGGGTCGGGCTGAGGATGCAGCCCGGACGCTGAGCGCGACCGGAGCGCGCAAGAAAAAAGGGCCCGACTCGCGTCGGGCCCTCTCGTGTGTGCGCAGCGGGCCGGCTGCTCGCCGGCCCCGCGACACGGACGTGCTTACATGTCCATGCCGCCCATGCCGCCCATCCCACCCATGCCGCCCATGCCGCCGCCCATGCCGCCGCCGGCCGGCTTGTCTTCCGGCGCCTCGGCGATCATCGCGTCGGTGGTGAGCATCAGCGACGCGACGGACGCGGCGTTCTGCAGCGCCATCCGGGTCACCTTGGTCGGATCGACCACGCCCATCTGCACCAGGTCGCCGTACGAGCCATCGGCACCGTTCCAGCCGAAGTTGCCCTTGCCCTCGAGGACCTTGGCCACGACGACGCTCGGCTCGTCGCCGCAGTTGGCGACGATCTGACGCAGCGGCTCCTCGATCGCGCGCAGCACGATCTTGATGCCGGCGTCCTGGTCGGCGTTGTCGCCCTTGACCGAGATGGTCGAGCGGGCACGCAGCAGGGCCACGCCGCCACCGGCGACGATGCCCTCTTCGACGGCGGCACGCGTGGCGTGCAGCGCGTCTTCGACACGGGCCTTCTTCTCTTTCATCTCGACTTCGGTCGCCGCACCGACGCGGATCACCGCGACGCCGCCGGCCAGCTTCGCGACACGCTCCTGGAGCTTCTCGCGGTCGTAGTCGCTGGTGGCTTCCTCGATCTGGGCACGGATGGCCTTGACGCGGGCCTCGATCGCTTTCGCGTCGCCGGCGCCGTCGATCAGGGTGGTGTTCTCCTTGCCGATCTCGGCGCGCTTGCAGCGGCCCAGGTCGTTCAGGGTGGCCTTCTCGAGCGTCAGACCCACTTCCTCGGCGATCACGGTGCCGCCGGTCAGGATGGCCATGTCCTCGAGCATCGCCTTGCGACGGTCGCCGAAGCCCGGGGCCTTGACGGCGACGGTCTTCAGGATGCCGCGGATGTTGTTGACGACCAGGGTCGCCAGGGCCTCGCCCTCGACTTCCTCGGCAACGATCAGCAGCGGACGGCCGGCTTTCGCGACCTGCTCGAGCACCGGCAGCAGCTCACGGATGTTGGAGATCTTCTTGTCGTGCAGCAGCACGAACGGATCTTCCAGCACCGCGACCTGCTTGTCGGGGTTGTTGATGAAGTAGGGCGACAGGTAGCCGCGGTCGAACTGCATGCCTTCGACGACGTCGAG
>CAIUGQ010000739.1 GCA_903898725.1 uncultured Burkholderiales bacterium
GGCGAGGTGACCGACATCGTCGAGAAGGAGATGTACTCCTTCGAGGACGCGCTCAACGGGGAGCACCTGACGCTGCGGCCCGAGAACACTGCGGGCGTCGTGCGGGCCGCGATCGAGCACAACCTGCTGTACGACGGGCCCAAGCGGCTCTGGTACACCGGGCCGATGTTCCGTCACGAGCGCCCCCAGCGCGGCCGCTATCGCCAGTTCCACCAGATCGGCGTGGAGGCGCTCGGCTTCGCCGGCCCCGACATCGATGCCGAGGTGATCGCGATGTGCCAGCGGCTGTGGGACGACCTCGGCCTGCAGGACATTCGGCTGGAGCTGAACTCCATCGGCGACCCGGTCGAGCGGCGTGGCCACCGCGACGCGCTGATCGCCTATTTCGAGGCGAACGCCTCGCAGCTCGACGCCGACGCGCAGCGCCGCCTGCACACCAATCCGCTGCGTATCCTCGACACGAAGAACCCGGCCATGCAGGCGCTCGTCGAGGGCGCACCCCGGCTCGCCGACTTCCTGGGCGACGTGTCGCGCGAGCACTTCGAAGGCGTGCAGTCGCTGCTGCGCGCGATCGGCATCCCGTTCCGCATCAACCCGCGGCTCGTGCGCGGGCTGGACTACTACAACCGCACCGTGTTCGAGTGGGTCACCGACCGGCTCGGCGCGCAGGGCACGGTCTGCGGGGGCGGGCGCTACGATCCCCTCGTCGAGATGCTCGGCGGCAAGGCCGCGCCGTCCTGCGGCTTCGCGATCGGCGTCGAGCGCCTGCTCGAGCTGATGCGCGAGAGCGGCGAGGCGATGCCCGAGCCGTCCTGCGACGTCTACGTCGTCCACCAGGGCGATGCGGCGCGTACCGTTGCGTTCACCGTGTCCGAGGGCCTGCGCAGTGCGGGCCTGGACGTCGTCATGCACGCCGGTGGCGGCGGATTCAAGGCCCAGTTCAAGCGTGCCGATGCCAGCGGCGCCGAATTCGCCGTCGTCATCGGCGACGACGAGGCCGCCGCCCGAACCGCCACGGTCAAGTCGCTGCGCGGGGCCGATGGCGCCCGTGGCGCTGGCAAGCAGGAGTCCGTGCCGCTCGACGGACTCACCGATTATCTGGTCGATGCGCTCGTTGCCACCGGCGACTGAGCCCGACCGTCCACCCCGATCTCGCCGGAGGGCCGATGGCCTACGATCTCCAGGAACAGGACCAGCTCGACGCGTTCAAGGCGTACTGGAACAAGTACGGCAACCTGCTGCTCACGGCGATCACCGTCGTGCTGCTCGCCGTCGCGGGCTGGCGCGCATGGGGCTGGTGGCAGCAGAAGCAGGCCATCGAGGCCTCGGTGCTCTACGACCAGCTGCGTGATGCGGTCGACAAGAAGGACATCGCCAAGGTCAAGCAGACCTCCGGCCCGCTCTTCGAGAAGTACTCGGGCACGGTCTACGGCTCGATGGGCGCGCTGATCGCGGCGCGGGCCTATTTTGATGCCGGCGACCTCAAGGCCGCGAAGGCGCCGCTGCAGTGGGCGGTCGACCACTCGAAGGATCCGGAGCATCGGTCGCTCGCGCGGCTGCGGCTGGCCGGCATCCTGCTCGACGAGAAGGCCTACGACGAGGGCATGAAGCTGCTCGCCGTCGACGAGACCGGGCCGTACGCGTCGGCCTTCGCCGACCGTCGCGGCGACCTGCTGCTCGCGCAGGGCAAGCGCGACGAGGCGCGCGCCGCCTACAAGCTCGCGATCGAGAAGATGGCGCCGAACGCCGCGACCCGACCGATCGTGCAGATGAAGCTCGATGCGCTCGGCGGGGCCTGACATGCGGGGCTCCCGGCTGCGCCGCGCCGTGACTGCCGGTGCCGCGATCGCGGCGCTCGGCGCCTGCTCGCTGTTCGGCCCGACGCGCACGCCGCCGGATCCGCTGCCTGCGGTGGCGAACGACGTGCGCATCGTGGCGGCGTGGAACACATCGCTGGGCGCCCGGTCGGGCATCGGCTTCGCGCCAGTCGCGATCGGCGATTCCGTCTGGGCGGCGGCGCAGGACGGTACGGTCGCGCGCATCAGTCTCGACACCGGTCAGCCGCTCTGGCGGGTGTCGGTGGGCAAGCCGCTGACCGCCGGCGTCGGCACCGATGGCGCCACCACGGTCGTGGCTACCCGCGACGGCACGGTCGTCGCGCTCGACGAGCAGGGCCGCACCCGATGGACCGCGCCCGCCAACGGCGAGGTGGTGACCGCGCCCGCGGTCGCCGACGGCGTCGTGCTGGTCCGCACCACCGACAACCGCGTGCTGGCCTACGAGGTCGACAGCGGCAAGCGGCGCTGGTCGTTCCAGCGCCAGAATCCGCCGCTGGTGCTGCGCAACTCCGGGGGCGTCGCGATGATCCCGGGCGCCGCCTTCATCGGCATGCCGGGCGGTCGCGTCGTGGCGCTCGCGCTCGACAACGGCGCGCCGCGCTGGGACGTGCCGCTGGCGCAGCCGCGCGGCACCACCGAGCTCGAGCGGATCGCCGACGTCGTCGGTTCGCCGCTGATCATCGGTCGCGAGCTGTGCGCGGCCACCTACCAGGGGCGGATCGGCTGCATCGAGCTCGCGAACGGCTCGCCGGTCTGGCTCCGCGACTTCTCCTCGGCCGTCGGCCTCGACGTCGACTCGCGCGGCGTCGTGGCCCCCGATGGGGACGATGTCGTGCACGCATTCGATCGTGGCGGTGTCCCGACCTGGCAGATCAAGAGCTACCAGCGCCGGCGGCTCTCGGCGCCGCTGATCGTCGGCAGCCTGGTGGCCCTCGGCGACCTCGAGGGCAACCTGCTGTGGCTCGCGCGTGCCGACGGCAAGCTCGCCGCGGTCAGCCGCACCGACGGCAAGCCGATCGTCGCGCCGCCGGCCGCGGTCGGCGCCACGCTGGTGGTCCAGACCTCCGGCGGCGGCCTCTATGCATTCAGGACACCGTGAACGACCTCTATGAACGCCGCGACGGCGGTCCGCCTCCGGTCGTGGCCCTCGTCGGCCGCCCGAACGTGGGCAAGTCGACGCTGTTCAACCGCCTGACGCGCAGCCGTGCCGCACTGGTCGCCGACATCCCGGGACTGACCCGAGATCGCCACTACGGCCAGGGTCGGCTCGGCGAACGCCGCTTCATCGTCATCGACACCGGCGGCTTCGAGCCGGTCGCCAAGACCGGGATCTCCGCCGAGATGGCGCGTCAGACGCGTCAGGCGGTGATCGAGGCGGACCTGGTCATCTTCGTCGTCGACGGCCGCGAGGGCATGGCCGCGCGCGATCGCGACATCGCCAACGAACTGAGGCGCACCGCGGCCCGGGTCGTGCTCGCGGTCAACAAGACCGAGGGCATGCCGAGCGCCACGGCGGCGGCCGACTTCTGGTCGCTCGGACTCGGCCAGCCGTACACCGTGTCGGCCGCGCATGGCGACGGAGTCAGGGAACTGATCGAGCTCGCGCTCCCGGAGGCCGCCGATGCGTCGGCCGCGCTCGACGAGCCCGCGCCGGCCTTCGAGGTGCCGCCGCCGCCGACCGAGGCCGAGCTGGCCGCGACCGACGCGCAGATCGCCGCGGGCGAGGGCGCTCCGGTCGAGGACAAGCCGTACGCCAAGCGCATGCGGATCGCGGTCGTCGGCCGTCCCAACGCCGGCAAGTCGACGCTGATCAACACGCTGCTGGGCGAGGAGCGGATGATCGCCTTCGACCAGCCGGGCACGACCCGCGATGCGGTCTCGGCCGACTTCGAGCGCAACGGCCGGCTCTACACGCTCGTCGATACCGCCGGCGTGCGCCGTCGCGGCAAGGTGCATGACGTCATCGAGAAATTCTCGGTCGTCAAGACGCTGCAGGCGATCGAGGACAGTCATGTCTGCGTGCTGCTGCTCGACGCCTCACAGGACATCGCCGACCAGGACGCGCACATCGCGGGCTTCCTGCTCGAGGCCGGCCGGGCGGTGGTGGTCGGCGTCAACAAGTGGGATCTCGCCGACGAGTACCGGCGCGACCGGCTCAAGCTCGAGATCGAGCGCAAGCTGGGCTTTCTCGGTTTCGCCCGCACCCATTACCTGACCGCCACCGAAGGCAAGGGCGTCGGCGCGCTGATGCGTTCGGTCAACGAGGCCTACGCTGCCGCGACCGCGAAGCTCTCGACCCCGAGGCTCACGCGTGCGCTCCAGGAGGCGGTCGAGCGCCAGCAGCCGCCGCGACGCGGCCCCATCCGGCCCAAGATGCGCTATGCCCACCAGGGCGGGCAGAACCCGCCGGTGGTCGTCATCCACGGCAACTCGCTCGACCGGATCTCGGACAGCTACCGCCGATACCTCGAAGGCTGGTTCCGCGACACCTTCTCGCTGCAGGGCACGCCGCTTCGCGTCGAGTTCCGCACGTCGGCGAACCCCTACGCGCGCTGAGGGCGCAGCCCGTCGTGACGCCTCCGGGGTCGGCTGGCGAATCGCCCCGCATTTCCGGTACAGTCGGTCGATGGGGTTGAACCCCGCCCCGAGGCAGCACGATCCCTCGGGGGCTTGAACCGCACGACGACGCCCCCATACAAAAGCGAACAGAGCCGGAGCTGCAATGAGCAACAAAGGGCAACTTCTACAAGACCCCTTCCTGAATCTCCTCCGCAAGGATCACGTGCCGGTCTCGATCTATCTCGTGAACGGCATCAAGCTCCAGGGCCAGATCGAATCGTTCGACCAGTACGTCGTCCTGCTCAAGAACACCGTCACGCAGATGGTCTACAAGCACGCGATCTCGACCGTCGTCCCGGCCCGCGCCGTCAACTTCCAACAAGAAAGTCCGGAAAGCTGAACGCCACGCCCGACGATCTGCGCTCGACGGTCCTCCTCGTGAGGGTCGCGCTCGGCCGCGAGCGCGCGGGGCCGGCCTCGCTCGACGAGCTTGCCGCGCTGGCCGTGTCGGCCGGCCACGAAGTCGCCGAGCGCGTGGTCTGTCACCGGCCGCGACCCGACCCGAGGCTCTACATCGGCGAGGGCAAGGCCCGCGAGATCGGCGAGCTGATCGCCCGCACCGAGGCGCAGGTGGTGCTCTTCGACCACGAGATCTCGGCGGTCCAGCAGCGCAACCTCGAGCTCGAGTGGAAGGTCCGGGTGCTCGATCGCACCGAGCTGATCCTCGACATCTTCGGGCAGCGTGCCCGCTCCACGGAAGGCAAGCTGCAGGTCGAGCTCGCCCGGCTCCAGCATCAGTCGTCCCGGCTGGTGCGGGCCTGGAGTCACCTCGAGCGTCAGCGAGGCGGCATCGGGGTGCGCGGCGGACCGGGCGAGACACAGCTCGAGATGGACCGGCGGATGCTCGCCGCCAAGATCCGCCAGGTCCGCGAGCGCCTCGACCGCAGCGAGCGCCAGCGACGCACGCGGCGCAAGGCCCGCCATCGGCGCGATGCCTTCCGGGTATCGCTGGTCGGCTACACGAATGCCGGCAAGTCGACGCTCTTCAACGCACTGACCGGGGCCGATACCTTCGCCGCCGACCAGCTCTTCGCCACGCTCGACACCCTGACCCGCCGCCTCGTGCTGGCGCCCGGTGTCGAGGTCGTGCTGTCCGACACCGTCGGCTTCGTCCGCGACCTCCCGCACCAGCTGGTGGCCGCGTTCCGGGCCACGCTCGAGGAGACCGCCGAGGCCGACCTGCTGGTGCACGTCGTCGACGCCTCCGCCGATGATCGCGCCGAGCAGATCGAGCAGGTGCAGCGCGTGCTCGAGGAGATCGGCGCCGACCGCGTCCCGCAGTGGCTCGCCTGGAACAAGATCGACGTCGTCGGCCTGGATCCGGAGGTCCAGCGAGACGGCTGTGGTAGCATCGAACGCTTGTCCGTCAGCGCCAGGACCGGTGCCGGCCTGGATGCCCTTCGCGGGGCACTGCAGGCGGCCGTCGTGGCCGATACCCTCGAGCGGACGGCCCACGAGGCCGACGGTCGAAAGGTCGACGGCTCCGTCGACGACGAATACGGCGATGCCGACCCGGACGACGGGCGCGGCAGGCCCCCCCCGACCGCGCAGCACCTTCCCAACGGCATGCCAGATGTGGACCCGCATTCGATCACTGTTGTCGCTCAATGACCCCGGCTGGGGCCGCGGCGGTTCCGGCGGGAAGAACGACGACCGCCCGCAGCGTCCCGGCAGCGGCAACGACGGTCCGCCCGACCTCGACGAGCTGTGGCGCGACTTCAACCGTCGCCTGAACCGCATGTTCGGCAAGAGCGGCGGTGGTGGTGGCGGTGAGCCGCCCCGTGGCGGGCCCGGCATGCCGACCATGAAAGGCGCTGGCGCGGGCCTCGGCCTGATCGCCGGCATCGGCTTCTTGCTGTGGCTCGGCAGCGGCTTCTACATCATCCAGGAAGGGCAGGCGGCCGCGATCCTGCGCTTCGGCGAGTTCAAGTACATGGTCGAGACCGCCGGCTTCAAGTGGCGGCTGCCGTACCCGATCGAGACCGCGGAACTGGTGGACGTCCAGCGCCTGCGCCAGGTCGAGGTCGGCTACCGGACCAACGTCAAGAACAAGGTGCCGCGCGAGTCGCTGATCCTGACCGGTGACCAGGCCATCGTCGACCTGCAGTTCGCCGCCCAGTACCGCATCACCGATCCGAAGGCCTACCTGTTCAACAACAACCCGGGTGGCGCCCCCGAGGAGATCGTCCGCCAGGCCGCCGAGACGGCGACGCGCGAGGTCATCGGCCGCACCGGCATCGACCAGGTGCTGTACGAGGAGAAGGAGCAGGTCGCCAAGGACGCGCTGACGCTGATGCAGTCGATCGCCGACCGCTACAAGGCCGGCATCGGGATCGTCGACGTCACGATCCAGCAGGCGCAGCCGCCCGAGCCGGTGCAGGCCGCCTTCGAGGACGCGAACAAGGCCGCCCAGGACCGCGAGCGGCTGATCAACGAAGGCCGTGCCTACGCGAACGACGTGATCCCGAAGGCGCGCGGTACCGCGGGCCGACTGCAGCAGGAGGCCGAGGGCTACAAGCAGCGGATCATCGCCACCGCCGAGGGTGATGCCTCGCGCTTCAAGCAGGTGCTCACCGAGTACTCGAAAGCGCCGGCGGTCACCCGCGAGCGCCTGTACCTCGACACCATGCAGCAGGTCTTCGCGAACACGAGCAAGGTGCTGATCGATTCGCGCGGCAACGGCAACAACCTGCTCTACCTGCCGCTCGACCGGCTGGTCCAGCAGGCGAGCGCCGATGCCCGGGCCCCGGCGGCGGCGCCCGCCGTGCCGGCCGCCGATGCGCCGTCCGCGCCGACCGTGCCCTCGACGGCCGGCACGCGCGACGGCCTGCGCACCCGCGACCGCGACTCGGGTCGCTGAGGAGCCCACGCCATGAACCGCATCGTCCCCGTTCTCCTCGGTCTCCTGGTCGCGCTCGGCGTCGCGTCGACCATGCTGTTCGTCGTCGACCAGCGTCAGTACGCGGTGGTCTTCGCCCTCGGCGAGATCAAGGAAGTCATCGCCAAGCCCGGCCTGCACTTCAAGCTGCCGCCGCCGTTCCAGAACGTCCAGTACTTCGACAACCGGATCCTGACGATCGACACCGCCGACGTGGATCGCTTCATCACGTCCGAGAAGCTGAACGTCCAGATCGACACCTTCGTGAAGTGGCGGATCGCGGACCCGCGCCGCTTCTTCACCTCGGTCGGCGGCAGCGAACTGGTCGCCAGCGACCGTCTGCAGCGCAGCCTGCGCGACTCCCTGAACAACGAGATCGCCAAGAAGACCGTCTCCGACGTCATCTCCGGCAAGCGCCAGGAGTTGCTCGATCTCGTGCGCAACAAGATGAACGAGGATGCCAAGCAGATCGGCGCCGAGATCATCGACGTGCGTCTGAAGCGGGTCGACTTCGCCCCCGAGGTGTCCGAGCGCGTCTTCGACCGGATGCAGTCCGAGCGCAAGCGCGTCGCCAACGAGCGGCGAGCGACCGGTTCGGCCGAATCCGAGAAGATCCGCGCCGATGCCGATCGGCAGCGCGACGTGATCATCGCCGAGGCGTACCGCGACGCGCAGCGCGTCAAAGGCGAGGGCGATGCGAAGGCGTCCGCGCTGTTCGCCGAGGCCTTCGGTCAGAACCCCGAGTTCGCCAGCTTCTACCGCAGCCTCGAGGCGTATCGCACGAGCTTCCGGAACCGCAGCGACGTGCTGGTGCTCGACCCGCAGTCCGAGTTCTTCCGTTACTTCCGCGGTCCGGGCGCCGGTCAGAGCGCATCGGCGCCGTCGCCTCGCAAGTAGGCGTGTGATGGTCGCGAACCTCATCGCCGCGCTCGGCCTGATGCTGATCGTCGAAGGGCTGATGCCGATGGTGTCGCCCCCGAGCTGGCGCGAGGCGATGCGACGGATCGCCTCGCTTCGTGACGGCCAGATCCGCTTCATGGGTCTGGCCGTGACGCTGACCGGCGTCCTGCTGCTGGCCATCGCGGCCTGAGCGCGCGTCGCCAGACGCGTCCGCCGCGCTTTCGCTTCGCGCTCCCCTCGTTACCGTCCTGTCCCGTCCCATGCCGCGCTGGCTCCTCCCCGAGAGCATCTCCGACATCCTGCCGAGCGAGGCGCGGCGGATCGAGGAACTGCGCAGGCGCCTGCTCGACCTGTACCGCACGTACGGCTACGAGCTGGTGATGCCGCCGACGATCGAGTACCTCGACTCGCTGCTGACCGGCAGCGGGCGCGACCTCGACCTGAGCACCTTCAAGCTGATCGACCAGCTGTCCGGGCGCACGATGGGTCTGCGCGCCGACATCACGCCGCAGGTGGCGCGCATCGATGCGCACCTGCTCGATCGCGCCGGTGTCGTGCGGCTGTGCTATTCGGGCAGCGTGCTCCACACGCGTCCGGCCGGGCCGCTGTCGACGCGCGAGCCGCTGCAGGTCGGGGCCGAGCTGTTCGGACATGCCGGGCCGGAAGCCGATCTCGAGGTCGTCGAGATGCTGCTGCAGTCGCTGCGGACCGCCGGCGTGCCGCGCGTGCGCATCGACCTCGGCCATGTCGCGATCGTGCGCACGCTGCTCGGGGCGCTGCCCGGGCTCGCCGAGGACGAGGTGTTTCCGCTGCTGCAGGCCAAGGACGCACCCGGCCTGGCGCAGCGCCTCGCGACCGTGCCCGATTCGCCCGAGCGCCGGGCACTGCTCGCGCTGCCGTCCCTGTTCGGGCCGGCCGCATCGGTCCTGGCACGGGCACGGGCGGCCATGCCGGCGGCCCCGGTGATCACCGAGGCGCTCGCGCAGCTCGAGCGGCTGGCCGCGTCGCCGCAGCTCGCAGGCGGCGACGGACTCACGGTCGAGATCGCCCTCGATCTGGGTGATGCACGAGGCTATCGCTATCACAGCGGCGCGATCTTCGCCGCCTACGTCGACGGGCTGCCCAACGCGATCGGGCGGGGCGGTCGGTACGACAACGTCGGTGCGGCCTTCGGCCGTGCCAGACCGGCCACCGGCTTCTCGCTGGAACTGCGCGAGCTCGCCGCGCTGATTCCCGAGCAGGCGCCGGCCGGTGCGATCAGGGCGCCCTGGGGCGCGGACGCGGCCCTCGCCGCTGCGGTGCGCACGTTGCGCGCTGCCGGCGAGATCGTCGTCCAGGTGCTGCCGGGCCATGAGCACGAGCAGCAGGAATTCGAATGCGATCGCGAGCTCGCACGACAAGCCGAGGGCTGGGCCGTCAGGCCCCTGCACCGCGGCGGCAGGGAGTAGGAGCACATGGGCAACAACGTGGTCGTGATCGGCACCCAGTGGGGTGACGAAGGCAAGGGCAAGGTCGTCGACTGGCTGACCGAGATCGCGCAGGGCGTGGTCCGGTTCCAGGGCGGGCACAACGCCGGGCACACGCTCGTCATCGGGGGCAAGAAACAGGTGCTGCGCCTGATCCCCTCGGGCATCCTGCGCCCCAAGGTCACCTGCTACATCGGCAGCGGCGTGGTCCTCTCGCCGGAGGCGCTGCTCCAGGAGATCGACGAGCTCGAGGGCGCCGGCGTCGCCGTGCGCGACCGGCTCCGCATCAGCAGCACCTGTCCGCTGATCCTGCCGTACCACGTCGCGCTCGACCGCGCGCGCGAACTCAAGCGCGGCGATGCGAAGATCGGCACCACCGGGCGCGGGATCGGCCCGGCCTACGAGGACAAGGTCGCACGGCGCGCGGTGCGCGTGTGCGACCTGTTCGCGCCGGACCGGCTGCGGGCGAAGGTCCGCGAGGTGCTCGACTTCCACAACTTCGTGCTGGTGAACTACTACGGCGTGCCGGCGCTCGACCCCGATCAGGTCGTCGACGATGCGCTCAGGCTCGCGCCGCGTGTCGCGCCGATGATCGCGGACGTGCCGGCCGAGCTGGCGGCGGCGTCGAAGCGAGGTGATCGCCTGCTGTTCGAGGGCGCGCAGGGCGCGCTGCTCGACGTCGACCACGGCACCTATCCGTTCGTCACCAGCAGCAACTGCATCGCCGGTGCGGCCGCGCCTGGGGCGGGTGTCGGCCCGCAGATGCTCGACTATGTGCTGGGCATCGCCAAGGCCTACACGACCCGCGTAGGGTCCGGCCCGTTTCCGACCGAGCTCTTCGACGACACCGGCCGCCACCTCGCCACCAAGGGGAACGAGTTCGGTTCCGTCACCGGCCGGCCCCGCCGCTGCGGCTGGTTCGACGCCGTCGCGATGCGTCGCTCGATCCAGCTCAACGGCGTCAGCGGCCTGTGCGTGACCAAGCTCGACGTCCTCGACGGCCTGTCGTCGGTGAAGATCTGCGTCGGCTATCGCCGCGCGGGCGAGCCGGTCGACCTGCTGCCCTTCGGTGCCGATGACGTCGCCACCTGCGAGCCGGTCTACGAGGAGCTGCCGGGCTGGTCCGACACGACCTTCGGTGCCCGCTCCTGGGACGTGCTGCCTGCGGCTGCCCAGGGTTACCTGCGTCGACTCTCCGAGCTGGTCGGCGCCCCGATCGACATGGTGTCCACCGGTCCCGACCGCGACGAGACCATCCTGCTGCGCCACCCCTTCCAGCCCTGAGAGCGCCGACGATGAGGGACCTGCACGTATCCTGGGACGAGTACAACCGACTGATCGAGAAGCTCGCGGTCCGCATCCACGATGCCAACTACGACTTCGATGCGATCGTCTGCCTGGCCCGCGGCGGGCTGCGGGTCGGGGACGCGCTGTCCCGACTCTTCCGAGTGCCCCTGGGGGTGCTGTTCACCAGCTCCTACCGCGAGAACGCCGGGCAGACCCAGAGCCGGCTGATGATCGCCGAGCACCTGAGCAGCGCCGAGCCGCTGCCGGGCACGCGCTGGCTGCTGGCAGACGACCTGGTCGATTCGGGGGCCACCCTGGTCGAGGTCATCCCGGCGCTGAAGGCCCGCTATCCCCAGGTCGTCGAGATCCGCTCCGCGGTGATCTGGCGCAAGGGGCAGTCGGTGGCCGAGCCCGACTTCTACGTCGACCACCTGCCGACGAATCCTTGGATCCACCAGCCGTTCGAGGAGTACGATCACCTGAGGCCGAGCGATCTGAAGGCTCGGTGGCCGTCCTGATCGCCGGCACCGGACGCTTCGCTCTCGGCTTCGCTCTCGATTACCGGCGCAGGGCGCCGGGCACCGTCGTGCGGAGGGATCGCCGCGCGGCGCCGTACGGGGACCGGCATTTCGGCGATCCGACATGCTCGGCATGTCGCCACGCCTCGCACGATGCGCCGCCGCACAAAGAAAAAGGCCCCGCTGCGCGGGGCCTTTCCCTGAAACATGGTGCCCAGAAGAGGACTCGAACCTCCACACCGTTGCCGGCGCTAGGACCTGAACCTAGTGCGTCTACCAATTCCGCCATCTGGGCGCGGATCGATCGGGCAAGGCCCGACTGAGCCCATCATTATAACTGCATGAACCCATCTGTCAAACCGTGACCAAGTCCTGGACCCCACCCACCCGGGAAGAGATCCTGGACGCCCTGCGCACCGCCGATGCGCCGCTGACGCCGACCGAACTCGGCGAGCGGCTCGAGGTGCCCCCGCGTCATGCCGACGCACTCGAACAGCGGATCCTCGCGATGGAACGCGAAGGGCAGCTGCTGCCCAACCGCAAGGGCGTGCTGCTGCTCGCCAGCAAGCTCGACCTCGTCGCCGGCCGCATCACCGGACACCGTGACGGCTTCGGCTTCCTGGTGCCCGATGCCGGCGGCCCGGACCTCTTCCTGCCGCCACGCGAGATGCAGAAGGCGATGCATGGAGATCGTGCACTGGTCAAGCGCACCGGCCTCGACAACCGCGGCAAGCCCGAAGGGGCGATCGTCGAGATCACCGAGCGCGCGCATCGCCAACTCGTCGGCCGTGTGCTCATCGAGCGCGGCGTGACGGTCGTCGTGCCCGAGGACCAGCGCATCAAGCACGACATCCTCATCGCCCCGGGCGATGCCGGCAAGGCGCAGCCCGGCCAGGTCGTGACCGTCGAGATCGTCCAGCCGCCGAACGGGCACTCGCAGCCCATGGGGCGGGTCGTCGAGGTGCTGGGCGCCATCGACGATCCGGGCATGGAGATCGAGATCGCGGTGCGCAAGTTCGACGTGCCGCACCAGTTCTCCGACGAGGCACTCGCGCTCGCGGCCAAGCTGCCCGCGCAGGTGCGTCCGGCCGACTACAAGCGCCGGATCGATCTGCGCGACGTGCCGCTGGTCACCATCGACGGCGAGGACGCGCGCGACTTCGACGACGCGGTCTACTGCGAGCCGCTGGAGACCTCCGGGCGCCGAGCCGGCGGCTGGCGACTGCTGGTCGCGATCGCCGACGTGGCGCACTACGTCGAGGACGGCAGCGCGCTCGACACCGATGCGCTCAAGCGTTCGACCTCGGTCTACTTCCCGCGGCGGGTCATCCCGATGCTGCCCGAGAAGCTGTCGAACGGACTGTGCTCGCTCAACCCGGCCGTCGACCGGCTGGTGCTGGTCGCCGACATGGTGATCACCGCCCGCGGCCAGGTGAAGGCCTACCAGTTCTACGAGGCGGTCATGCATTCCGCCGCCCGGCTGACCTACGACGAGGTCTGGTCGGTGCTCTCCGGGCGCGATCCGGCGGCAGCGCGTGCGCGCGCCCCGCTGGTGCCGCACCTGCAGAACCTGTACGACCTGTTCCGGGCGCTGGTCAAGGCGCGGGGCGTGCGCGGTGCGATGGACTTCGAGACCACCGAGACCAAGATCGTCTGCGACATCGCCGGGCGCATCGAACGGATCGTGGCGCGCACCCGCAACGATGCGCACAAGCTCATCGAGGAGTGCATGCTGGCGGCGAACACCTGCGCGGCGGACTTCGTCTCGCGCAGTCGCCATCCGGCGCTCTACCGGATCCACGAGGGGCCGACGCCCGAGCGGCTGTCGCTGCTGCGCGAGTTCCTGCAGGGCGTGGGGCTGACGCTCGGCGGCGGGGACGACCCGACGCCGGCCGACTACGCGGTGCTGGCGCAGCAGATCGCGCCGCGCGACGACGCCGGCCTGCTCCAGACGATGCTGCTGCGCTCGATGCAGCAGGCCATCTACTCGCCGTACAACGTCGGTCACTTCGGCCTGTCCTACGAGGCCTACGCGCACTTCACCTCGCCGATCCGCCGCTATCCGGACCTGCTGACGCATCGCGTCATCAAGTCGCTGCTGCAGAGCCGGCGCTATGCGCC
>CAIUGQ010000740.1 GCA_903898725.1 uncultured Burkholderiales bacterium
CAGCGCGGCCAGGCCGGAGTCGATATCGGTGCGGATATCGGTGCGGACATCGGTGCGGACATCGGGGCCGACGTCCGGGCGGACGACGCCGAGCCCTCCGTCAGGCACGCCACCGGCATCGATCGGACGAGGCGGTCGCAGCGCCTCCACGGCGAGTGCCCGGATCACGTCGCGGATCGGTCCGCCCGCCGCAGGGCCGGCGAGCCGTGCCCGGGCGATCGCATCGGCCTGTTCGAGATCGGGCACCGCCCCCGGGCAGTCCCGTCGCAGCCGCGCGTCGATGCGTGCGCCCTCGAGCAGCACGAACACGCGTTCGAGCAGCACCGGGCGCCTGCGGGTCGCTCCGCGGGGCGGGGACGGCGCCCGCGCGGGCGCGTCGTCCGCGGCCCGCAGCGCCTGCCGCAGCACGCCCAGACGCAGCATCCGCTCGAAGGCCTCGCGCGGCATCGGTGCGCCGGCCCGAGCCGGCACGTGCAGGGTGCCCGGATCGTCGGCGAGGCGCGGCCGACGTGCCGCGGTCGCCGCCAGCGCGCTCGGCACGAGCCGCAGCGGCCGGCCGGCGATGGCGTGCGCGAGCATCGCGAGCGACCGGTGCAGGTCCTCGAACCGTGGCTCGCCGTCGGCCCGGCTCACGGCATCAGCACGTCGCAGACGTCGGTGATGGCGCGGCGTACCGCCGCGTCCTCGGTCAGCGCACGCGCGATCGCGACGTCGCAGGCGAGCCGCGGCGCGACGCCGCGCGCGATCAGCTTGCCGGCGTGCACCAGCAGCCGCGTGCCGACGCCGTCGTCGAGGCCGTGCCCCTCGAGGTGACGCAGGCGCTCGCCGACGCGGGCGAGCCGCAGGGCGGTGGCCGGGTCGAGACCGGTCTCGTGCGCGACGATCGTCGTCTCCGCCTCGAGGGACGGATAGGCGAAGTCGAGGCTCACGAAGCGCTGCCGGGTCGAGGCCTTCAGCGACTTGCCGACGGCGGCGTGCCCGGGGTTGTACGACACCACCAGCATGAAGTCCGGATGGGCATCGAGCAGCTCTCCCGTCCGCTCGATCGGCAGCACGCGGCGGTGGTCGGTCAGCGAGTGGATGACGACCGTGGTGTCGCGGCGCGCCTCGACCACCTCGTCGAGATAGCACATCGCGCCGCTGCGCACCGCCCGCGCGAGCGGGCCGTCGCGCCACACGGTCTCGTCGCCCGACAGCAGCCAGCGGCCGACCAGGTCGCTCGCGCTCAGGTCCTCGTGACAGGCGACGGTCACCAGCGGCACGTCGAGGGGCGTCTGCGCACGGTCGGCGGCACGATGCAGTCGCCACGCCATGTGCTCGACGAAGCGCGTCTTGCCGCAGCCGGTCGGTCCGCGCAGCAGCACCGGCAGCCGCGCGGCCCAGGCGGCCTCGAAGACCGCGAGCTCGTCGCCCGTGGGCAGGTACCAGGGGCCGTCGGGCGGCCGGTCGTCGGGGCGGGCGGTCAAGGGGGTCGGCGCGGTCATCGTACTGACGAGTCTGCCACGGTGCGTGCGGCGGCGCCGACGGCTCGTGCGATGATCGCCGCTGGAGGAGACCGCATGCAGCACGACGCCGGCCACGGCGGGATCGCGAGCGAAGGCGCCGTCGGATTCATGAACGGGCTCGACGCGCTCTTCCTCTACCTCGAGAGTCCCGAGACGCCGATGCATGTCGGCTCGATGCACGTGTTCGAGCCACCGGCGGGTGGGGCCGCCGACTTCGCCGCGGCGCTCCGGGCGCACCTCGCCGAGCGCCTGGACCGGGCGGACGTGTTCACCCGCCGGCTCGCGCCGATGCCGCTGGGCCTCGCCAACCCGGCCTGGGTCCGGGCCACCGAGGTCGAGCTCGACCATCACGTCCGACGCATGCGTCTGCCCGCACCGGGCACCCTCGCGCAGCTGCACGACCTCGTCGGCAGCCTGCATGCACGGCCCCTCGATCGCGACCGGCCGCTGTGGGAGATGGTCGTCATCGAAGGTCTGGCGGACGGCCGCATCGGGTTCTACGCGAAGGTGCACCACGCCGGGCTCGACGGCCAGGCGGGCGTGGCCCTCGCGCAGGCGGTCTACGACGTGGTGCCGCGTTCGGCGCAGGCGCCGTCGGCGGCTGCAGGCCCGACCGCGGTCTCGAAGGTCTCGAAGGTCTCTACGGTCTCCCTGCTCTCCACGGTCTCCACCGCGGACGACGCGCCCGGCGCGGCGCGGGTCGCCGCCGCCGGCCTGCGGCACAACGCCGCGCAGCTCGTCGGCCTGGGCGCGCGCCTGCCCGCGCTGCTGCGCTCGGTCGTCCATGCGATCGCACCGGCGCCGGCCGCCACCTCGGCCCGCG
>CAIUGQ010000741.1 GCA_903898725.1 uncultured Burkholderiales bacterium
CGATCGGCCGGGCACGGAACGAGGGCCTGCGTGCGGCGGCCGCCGCGCTGCGCGGCGACACCGTCTCCGACGCGCTGCACCGGGCCTGACGCAGGCGCCGCGTCGCGCGGTCCCTGCGTTCGTTGCCGCCGGCGCCGCGCCGCGCGGTTCCTTCGTTCGTTGCCGCGGGCTCAGGCCCGGCTGTCCGCCCCCACGCGCCAGCGCGGTGCCAGCGCGACGCCGGCGGCGGTCACCAGCGCGCAGCCGATGGTGAGTCCCTGGAGCAGGGTCGCGGCGACGAAGCCGGCGGCGGGGTCGACGCCGACCGGCGCCAGCGCCCAGTGGTAGGCGAGCTGGAAGGTGCCGACGTAGCCCGGTGCGGCGGGCAGGGCTAGCGCGAGCGTCGACAGCGCGCTGCACAGCACGATCGTCGCCGGATCGACCTGGATGCCGGCCGCCCACAGCGTGGCCGCCACGCTCGCCACCCAGCCCAGCCACTGCACGATGCACCAGCCGAGGTAGCGCCCGAGGAAGGCCGGGTCGCGCAGCGTGGCGAGCCCGTCGCAGCAGGCGTCGGACTGGTGCCGCAGCACGCCGGCGAGCGCCGGCGGCAGACGGTCCGCGATCGCCGCGACGGTCGCGCGGACCGCGTCCGGCCGCAGGGTCGCCCAGGCGAGCACCGCGATCGCCACCGCCACGGCCGCGCCGATCGCGAGGCCCACGTGCCAGAGCACGGGGGCGGAGGGCACCGGCAGCACGGCGGCGGCCAGCGCCAGGCCCGCCAGCGCGAAGAGCAGGTCGACGACCCGCTCGACGGCCATCGACGAGACCATCGAGCCGGCGGGCACGCCCAGCCCGCGGACCGCGACCGCGATCCGGGCGAGCTCGCCCGCCTGCATGGGCAGCACGAAGTTGGCGAGGTAGCCGGCCATCTGCGAGGGCATCACCTCGGCCGCGCGGGTCGCGCGCAGGGGCGCGAGCGAGGCGGCGATGCGCTCGGCGCGCGCGCGCATCACCATCGCGAAGCCGGCGACGTAGAGCGCCACCGGCCAGGGCTCGACGGCCGCGAAGGCGGCGCCGAGCGCCTCCAGGGACATGCCGCGCACGACCACCGCGAGGTAGGCCGCGCTCGCCAGCGCACCGAGCGCCAGCGAGACGATCGTGCGCGTGCGGCTCACCCGAGACCGGCCGCGGCGCGGGTCAGGCGCAGCGAGAAGCCCGCATGGACCGGCACGTCGAGCCGCGCCGAGGGCGGCGCGATCGCGCAACCGGTCGGGCAGGTGTCGGCCAGCCGGCGGACCTCGTCGAGCGAGACCGCGTTGAAGCCGTCCGGCGCGAAGCGGCTGTTCAGGAAGTCGATCAGTGCGGCGAGCTCGTTGCCGACGCCGTGCTCCATCGCGCGGAACGAACGCTCGACGAAGTCGACAAACTCGGGCGCCGGCGGCTGGCTGCCGCGACCGATGCCGACGTGTCCGATCGCGCGGCCCGCGAAGGCCGAGGCCGGATAGAGGTTCGCGCCGTCGAGCAGCACACGCGCACGCGGCGCGGCCGCAAGGAGGGCGTCGAGTCCGCGCTGATAGACGCCGTGGCCGGTGCACATCACCACCCACTCGGCCTCGGCGAGCGTGGCGCCCAGGTCGTTCGAGAAGCAGTCGGTGAGTCCGGTGCGCGCCAGGTTCTGGTCGTCCGGCTTCACGTACGGATCGTGGATCGTCACCGTGCAGCCGCGGGCACGCAGCGCCCGGCCGAGCGCGAGCGTCGGCGCATTGCGGGTGTCCTCGGAGTCGAAGCGGTAGGCCGCGCCCAGCAGCGCGACGCGACGGCCGTCGACGCGGCCGAAGCGGCGTTCGGCATGGGCGACCGAGGCCGCCGGCGACTCGTCGTTGATGGTGCGCGACAGCAGGATCAGGCTGCGCGAGATGTCCATGCCGGCCTCGCGGGCCCGCCACCACAGCAGCACGCCGTCCTTGGGCAGGCAGTGGCCGCCGACGCCGATGGTCGGCACCAGCACGCCGCCGCTGGGCACGGCGGTCGCCGACCCCGAGGCGTCGTCGGCCTGGGCGATGCGGGTGTTCACCGCGTCGCGGACCGCATAGAAGTCGATGTCGTGCGCGTCGCACCAGCGCACCACCTCGGCGGCGAACGCGATCCGCACGTCGCGGTAGGCGTTCTCCAGCGTCTTGACGACCTCGGCCGACAGGCTGTTGGTCCGGTGCAGCACGCCCTCGGTGACGATGCGGGCGTAGATGCGCGAGACCAGCACCGGCGTGAGCGGATGCAGGCCGGCGATCAGCTTGTCGGAGCGGGCGACCCGCTCCACCAGCCGCCCTGGCATCACGCGGTTCGGGCTGTTGCCCAGCAGGATGTCGCGACCCTCGACCAGGCCGTGGCGGGCGAAGTGCTCGCGGATCACGGTGGCCATCGTCGACGGCGCGAGCGTGGACTCGAAGACCACCACCGGCACGTTGCCCGCGGGCTTGTTCGCCAGCGCGCGAGCGAGATGTCCGAGGGCCTCCATCAGCGGACCGTAGTCCGGGCCGTCGCCATCGCGGTCGGTCTGCACCGAGACCAGCACCAGGTCGGCATCGGCGACGTCGTTCCAGTCGTGGGTGGCCGACAGCACGCCTTCGGCCACTGCATCGCGCACGATCGCGTCGAGCGCCGGCTCCACGCCGCCGATCACCGATTCGCCGCGGTTGATCGCGTCGACCTTCCACCCCGAGGTGGGCGAGGCGCGCTGGACGACGAGCACGTGCGCCGGGGCGTCGTGGCCCTCGCGGATGCGGGCATGGGCGAGCAGGGCGGCCATCGGCATGCCGACGATGCCGGGGCCGACGACGGCGATCTTGCGCACCGACCAGTCGGCGTCGTGTTCGGAAGTGAAGCGAAGCGGCATATCAGGGTCTCCGCGATGGACGAGTGGGGTCCGGTGGGACGGCCTCAGGCCGGCTGGGGTTCGGTGACGGGTTCGGGCAGGGCGAGCGGCTGCATCGGCTGGCCGCCGTTGCGCAGCGAGCGCTCGGCCGCCTCGAGCACGCGCAGCACGCGCAGCCCGTCGTGGCCGTCGCTGACCGGCGTGGCGCGGGTCCGCACGCACTGCACGAAGTGCTGGACCTCGACCCGCAGCGGCTCGGTGAACGGGATGTGCGGCACGAGGATGTCGCCGAAGCGCAGCCCCGCGTACTCGGCGAAGCCGTCGTAGTCGGTGCGGACGTTCGCGCCCTTGTCGTAGATGCGCAGCTTCTCGGTCGACTCCAGGTCGTCGAACACCGCCATCCGGCGACTGCCGACGATGGTCATCTTCCGGGTCTTGTGCGGGTCGAGCCAGCTGACGTGCACGTGCGCCATCGACTTGTCGCCGAAGCGCATCGTCATGAAGGCCACGTCCTCCACGCCCTTGTGGATGCAGGACTGGCCGCGCGCCGCCACGTCGGTCGGCTCCTGACCGAGCATGAACAGGATCGAGGAGACGTCGTGCGGCGCGAAGCTCCAGAGCACGTTCTCGTCCTCGCGGATGGTCCCCAGGTTCAGGCGCTGCGTGGAGATGTAGTGGATCGTGCCGAGTTCGCCGGCGCGGATCATGTCGCGCAGCCGGATCACCACCGGGTGGTACTCCAGCAGGTGACCGACCATCAGCACGCGGCCGCCGGCCTCGGCCAGGCGCTGCAGCTCCACGCCGTGGGCGAGGTCGAGCACCATCGGCTTCTCGAGGTACAGGTCGCGGCCGGCGCGCAGCACCATCTTGCCGAGCGCGTGATGGGTGGGCGCGGGCGTGGCGACCACCACCGCGTCGACTTCCGGGTCGTCGAGGACGTCGCCGAGGCGGCGGGTGGTGCGCGCCTCCGGATACTGGCGCGCGGCGGCCGCGAGCCTGCGCTCGTCGACGTCGCAGATCCAGCGCAGCCGCGCATCGCGCAGGCCGTCGAGGTTGCGGGCGAGGTTGTTGCCCCAGCCGCCGATGCCCACCAGGGCGAGACCGACCGTGTCGCGTGCCGTCATGACCGTGCTTCCTTGCTCAAAGTCCGGATGCCTTCGACGATCCGCGCACCCGCGCGTCCGCCGCCATACAGGTCCAGCGCCCGTGCGCGCAGGGCGTCGCGGTCGTGGTGCGCGGCGAGATGCCGCGCGATCGCCGCGTCGATCGAGGCCGCGTCGGTGGCGAGCACGTTGGCCCCGCACTCGACGGTCTCGATCCACTCGGTGCGCCCGCGCAGCGTCACGCAGGGCACGCCGAGCAGGAACGCTTCCTTCTGCACGCCGCCCGAATCCGTCAGCACCATCGATGCATGACCGGTCAGGTGCAGGAAGTCGAGCGGGCCCAGCGGTTCGGTCACGCGCACGCCGGCGCGCAGTGCCGTCTCGTGCCAGTGCGGGGCGAGTTCGGCGATCGCGGCCCGGGTGCGAGGATGCAGCGGCAGCACCAGCGTGCCGAGGCGCGCGGCGGCCGAGGCGAGCGCCTCCAGCAGGCCGGGCAGCACCTCGGGACGCGTGCTCTCGGCCCGGTGCAGCGTCGCCATCGCATAGCGGCGGGGCGCCAGGCCCAGCGTCTGCAGGATGTGCGAGTGGGCAGCGGCGATGCCCTCGGCATGCAGCACGGCCTCGGCCGACACGTCGCCGCTCAGCATCGTGCGCTCGCCGAGCCCCTCGACCCGCAGCCGATCCCGGGCGGTCTCGGTCGGCGCGAACAGCAGGTCGCACAGGTGATCGACCGCGACGCGGTTGAGCTCCTCGGGCATCGACCGGTCGAAGCTGCGCAGCCCGGCCTCGACATGGGCGCAGGGCACGCCCAGCTTGGTCGCGGCGAGCGCGCCGGCGAGCGTGGAGTTGGTGTCGCCGTAGACCACCACCGCATCGGGCCGCAGATCCAGCAGCGTCGCCTCGATCGCCTCGAGCATTCGACCGGTCTGCCGTCCGTGCGGGCCCGAGCCGATCGCGAGCGCGGCGACCGGTTCGGGCAGGTCCAGTTCGTCGAAGAAGGCGTCCGACATCGCCGGGTCGTAATGCTGACCGGTGTGCACGACCAGCGGCTCGCCGTGGCTGGCGGCGGCCTGCGCACGCAGCACCACGCCGAGCTTGGGGAACTGCGGCCGGGCACCGACGAGGTGGACGACGCGTGCGCTCATTCGTGGAAGGCCGCCACCGCGTCGACGACCGCCTGGAGCTGCTCGGGCTCGAGGTCCGGATGGACCGGGAGCGCGAGCGTGCATGCCGCCGCGGCCTCGGCCTGCGGGCAGTCGCCCGCGGCGTGGCCGAGCGAGGCGAAGCAGGCCTGCAGGTGCAGCGGCACCGGGTAGTAGACCTCGGTGCCGATGCGCTCGGCGGCGAGGTGCGCCCGCAGCGCGTCGCGCCGGGGGCTGCGGATCACGTACTGGTTGAAGACGTGGCGGTAGCCGTCGCGGACCACCGGCAGGCCGATCGTGCCCGCGAGGCCGGCGGCGCGGAAGGCCGCGTCGTAGCGGGCCGCGTTCGCGCGGCGCGCCTCGGTCCAGCGGTCGAGGTGCTTGAGCTTGACGCGCAGGACCGCGGCCTGCAGTTCGTCGAGCCGCAGGTTGGCGCCGATCACCGCATGGTGGTACTTCGGCTTGCCGCCGTGCACGCGCAGCACGCGCATGCGCTCGGCGAGCGTCGGGTCGGCCGCGGTGCACAGGCCGGCATCGCCGAAGGCGCCGAGGTTCTTGCTCGGGAAGAACGAGAAGCATCCGATGGTGCCGAGCGCGCCGGCCCGCCGGCCACCGGCGATCTCGGCGCCGATCGCCTGCGCCGCGTCCTCGATGATCGGCAGCCCGTGTTCGGCGGCGATGGGCGCGAGCGCGTCCATGTCGGCGCACTGGCCGTAGAGGTGCACCGGCATCAGCGCGCGCACGCGGGCGCCGCTCGGACGGTGGACGAGGGCCCCGTCGCGTCGCTCGCAGTCGCGGGCGATCGTCGCGCGGACCGCCGCCGGCGACAGGTTGCAGGTGTCCGCGTCGATGTCGCAGAAGATCGGCCGCGCGCCGAGCCGCGCGATCGTGCCGGCCGTCGCGAAGAAGCTGTACGGCGAGGTGAGCACCGCATCGCCCGGGCCGATGCCCAGCGCCATCAGCGCCAGCAGCAGCGCATCGGTGCCCGACGAGGTGCCGATGCCATGGGCGGCCTGAGAGTAGTCGGCGATCTCGCGCTCGAGCGCGGCCACGTTCGGTCCGAGGATGAAGTGCTGCGACTCGCAGACCGCCTCGATGGCCGGCAGGATCTCGTCGCGCAGCGCGCGCCACTGTGCCTTCAGGTCGAGCAGCGGGATCTCGGGTCGGACGAGGGTGCTCTGGGTCATGCGTCGTGCTCCGCGGTCAGGCCTTCGGCGGTCCGGAGGTAGGTGTCGCCGCAGCTGCGGCAGGTGGTGCGCTCGCCTGCAGGGCCCTTGGCGGCCAGCGGCAGCGAGACGCCGCATCGGCAGACCCAGCCGCGCAGGCGGGCCGGATTGCCGTGGACGAGCGCGAAATCGGGGACGTCGCGGGTGACGACGGCGCCGGCGCCGACGAAGCACCAGCGCCCGAGCGTGACGCCGCAGACGATCGTCGAGTTGGCGCCGAGCGTCGCGCCGCGGCCGACGGACGTCCGCCGGAACTCGTGCTTGCGCTCGACGTGGCTGCGCGGATTGATCACGTTGGTGAAGACCACGGACGGTCCGCAGAAGACGTCGTCGTCGAGCTCCACGCCGGTGTACACCGACACGTTGTTCTGGATCTTCACGCCGTTGCCGATCCGCACCTTCGGGGCGACCACGACGTTCTGGCCGAACACGCAGTTCGCACCGATCGTGCTGTCGGCCATCACGTGCGCGAAATGCCAGATGCGGGTCCCGGCACCGATGGTGCAGGGGGTGTCGACGACGGCGGTCGGGTGCGCGAACCAGTCAGGCTGCAAGGGCGTGTCCTCCGGCGGGGGCATCGATCATCGTCAGGTGCCACAGCTCGAGCTGCAGCGCGCCCCACATCGCGCGGCCGAACGGCTGCTCGCCGTCGATCAGCCGCGTCAGGGCGTCGGGTTCGAAGAGGCCGCGTTCGCGACAGGCCCGCGAGCCCAGCACGTCGGCGACGAAGTCGCGGGCACGGCCGCGGGACCACTGCTGCAGCGGCACCGGGAAGCCCATCTTGTCGGAGCGGTGCACGATCGAGGCCGGCAGCCACGGCTCGGCGACCTCGCGCAGCACGGCCTTCAGGCGACCGCCGGCCAGCAGCGCCGCATCGGGCAGTCGGGCCGCCGCCTCGGCGAGCGCCGGGTCGAGCAGCGGCACCCGCGATTCGAGGCCGACCGCCATCGAGACCCGGTCCTCGACCTGAAGCAGGCCGGGCAGGGTCGTGGTCAGGTCGAACTCGAGCATCCGCTGCACCGGTCCCGCATCGCGCGGCGCCTCGAAGACCGCCTCGACGCGCTGTGCGACGGCCGCGCGACGGGCCGGGTCGCGGTGGGCCGCAGCCAGCCAGGCGGTGTCGGTGCCCGAGCGGTCGATCAGGCGGAAGTAGCGCTGCCAGGCCGGTGCCTCGAGCCCGTTGCGCCAGGCCGAACGCAGCAGCGGACGGTAGGGGCCGAGCGTCGCGAGACCGGGCTCGAGCTGCGCGAGCGTCGGGCGCAGCGGGTCGCTGCGGCCGGCAATCGCGTCGTCCAGCGCGGACTCGAGCGCGCCGATCAGGTGCCGGGCATAGCCGCCGAAGAGCTCGTCGCCGCCCTGGCCGCCGAGGCAGACCTTGACGCTGCGGCGCGCCAGCCGCGACACCATGAACTGCGGGAAGAGTCCGGGACCGGCGGCCGGCTCGTCCATCTGCCGCGCCAGCCGCGGCATCTGCTCGATCCAGTCGTCCTCGGTCGGCCAGAGGGTCTCGAGCCGTGCGCCGACATGGGTCGCGACGGTGCGCGCATGCGCGGTCTCGTCGAACTCGGGCCCTTCGCGGAACGCGCCGGTGAAGGCGTGCAGCGGGCCGTCGTGGACGCGGGCCGCGGCGGCGGCGACCAGGCTGGAGTCGAGGCCGCCGCTCAGGTACAGGCCGAGCGGCACGTCGCTGCGCAGCTGGCGCTCGACGCTCGCGGCGACCAGCCCGCGCAGCGCCTCGGGGTCCGCCGGGGCCGGGGCGTCGAAGCGACGCCGCCAGTAGCGCCGGGTACGCGTCTCGAGGGTCTGCAGGTCGATCCACTGGAGGTGGGCGGGTTCGAGCGCATGCACGCCCTCGAACAGCGTGCGTCCGCCGAGCACGACCTGCAGCGCCAGGTAGTCGTCGAGCGCCTGCGCATCGAGCGCGCGCGGCGTGCCCGGTGCGGCCAGCAGCCCCTTGATCTCGGAGGCGAACAGGATCCGGTCGGCCTCGCGTCGCCAGTACAGCGGCTTGACGCCGAAGTGGTCGCGGGCGGCGAGGCAGCCGCGCCGGCGGGCATCGTGCAGCACGAAGGCGAACATGCCGACCAGACGCTCGACCGCCGCCTCGCCCCACTGCAGGTAGGCGTGCAGCAGCACCTCGGTGTCGCAGCGGCTGACGAAGACGTGCCCGAGGGCGATCAGCTCGTCGCGCAGCTCGACATGGTTGACGATGGCGCCGTTGAACACCAGCGTCACGCCCGCGGCATGCATCGGCTGCGCGCCGCCCTCGGGATCGATGATCGCGAGCCGGCGGTGCGCGAGGCCGACACCGGGCTGCAGGTGCCGTCCGGCGTCGTCCGGCCCGCGGTGCGCGATCGCGTCGGCCATGGCCTCCAGCACGCGGGCATCGGGCGTGCCGGCACGCTGCAGGATGGCGACGAGTCCGCACATCGTGGGGCGCCTCAGGCGGCCTGCCGCACGGGCAGTCCGGGGTCGGCCTCGAGGCGGCGCGCGTGCTCGCCCATCGGGACCAGCGTCCAGTGGCGACGCAGCGTGCCCAGCACGCGTTCGAGCAGCTCGACCTTGCGCGCGCTCGGCACGTCCATGCCGGGGAAGAAGGCGAGTTGCTGGAGCTGGTCGCCGCCGATCACGTCGAGCGGATGCAGCAGGAAGCTCGGTTGCGTGCCGGTGGCGCGGCAGCCGAGTATCGCGATGTTCAGGTAGAGCGCCATCAGCGGCTCGGAGAACTTCGCCAGCCACGCCAGGTAGCTGAAGTGGAACGGCGTGCGAAAGCCGGGGATCGTGGTCACCGGGATCTCGAGCAGACGGCGCCCGCCCGCCAGCGACCACCGGTAGGGCCGGTTCGGGCGCAGGCCGTCGGCGAACTCGCCGAACAGCCCGGCGCGCAGTTCGCGTTCCTCGGGGGTGAGACGCGCCGTGCGGAAGTAGTACGCGCGGGCGATCGGACCCAGGAAGGTCGGCAGGGTCGAGGCGTCGAAGCGGTGGCCGCGCTCGGCCAGCACCTCGAGCAGTGCCGGGCACCAGCTGAAGCCGGGGCCGCGAAAGCCCACCGGATCGACGCCGCAGGCCTCGCGGATCGCCTCGTCGGTCCGGCGGATCTCGTCGGAGAGCTGCTGCGGCGTGTAGGTGTGCAGCCAGGGCTCGTGCTCGTACGAGTGGTTGCCGATCTCGTGTCCGGCGGCGACGATCGAGCGCAGCGCGGCCCGGTTCTCCGGTGCGGCCGCATCGGCGCCCACCACGAAGAAGGTGATCTTCAGATCGAGCCGCTCCAGCAGCGCGAGCACGTACGGCACGAAGGTATCGAGGTACGAGGGACGCGACGACCAGTCGCCGTCGCCGTGGATCTTCAGGTACGACCAGAGGTTGTCCAGGTCGAGCGAGACGCTCGCGATGCGCGGGGGCGTGCTCATCGAGCGACCTTCGAACCCGCCTGCATGGCGCGGCGCAGTTCGGCCAGCCGCTGCTCGACGACGCCGAGCGTCTCGTCGACGTTCAGCGTGCCCTGCGCGATCTGCGCGGAGTTGAGCTGGAACACGTTGGGCACGCCGGTCGCGAGCCCCGGCATCGCGCGTTCGGTGTAGTCGATCGTCGAGACCGCCAGCACGTGACGGGCGCGCGCGACCTTCGCGTCGATCACCTGCTCGCGCCTGAAGTGCGGATGCATGCGCTCGAGCGCCGCGATGCACGGCTCGAGGATCGTGGCGTCGTCCTGCGCCCACTGGGGCGCGTCCTGCGGCAGGTAGATCGGCAGGTAGACCAGCGACCGGCCGCCGAAGCGCGCGGGCGGCACCAGCGCGGTCATCTCGATGACGCCGGTGAAGGGCACCCAGCGGTCGGTCACGTTGGTCACGTAATACGGCGACAGCGGCTGCTCGATCAGCAGCGACACGCAGACGATGCCCTGGGTGACGACCGCTTCGGCGCGGGCGCGGCCCTCGGCGCGCAGCCCGGCGCAGACCGAGGCGAACACCGGTACCGGCAGCGTCGAGACCAGCCGCTCGGCCTCGATGCGGCGGCCGTCGGCGAGGGTGGCGACCGTCCCGGAGGCCTCGCCGGCGATCGACACGATGCGCGCATCGTGCAGCGTGCGAACGCCGGCCGCGTCGAGCCGCCGCTGCAGCGCGTCGATGACGATCGCATAGCCGCCGTCGATCCAGCCGAACAGCTCGCGCTTGAGCCCGGCGCGGCGCGCGGCGTACATGCGGGCGATGATCGCCCAGATGAAGGCCGCGCTCGCCAGCGGCGCGTTGTCGCCGAGCTTGCTGCGCAGCAGCGGCATCCAGATCTTCTCGAGCACGCGCGGGCCCGACCAGCGGCGCAGCCAGTCGATGGCGCTGATGCGCTCGAGCCGGCGGTGGTCGCGGATGCGCGAGGCGGCGAAGATCGTGCCGCCCAGGCGCAGCTTGTCGAGCAGCGACAGCGGGGGGAAGCGCAGGAACTCGAGCGTGTCCGACATCGAGTGCATCGCGCCGTCGGTGTAGAAGCCGGTGCGCGTCGTGCCCCACTGCAGCCGGTCGGCCAGGCCGAGCTCGTCGAGCAGGGCCCGGGTGCGGCCGTCCGAGAGCAGGACGACGTGATAGAAGCGGTCCCAATCGAGTCCGCCGATCGACTGCTCGCCGGCCAGCCCGCCGCCGCGCGGCGCGCCTTCCAGCAGGGTGACCGCATGACCGGTCTGGGCGAGCCTGAGGGCCAGGACCATGCCGAGCAGCCCGCCGCCGGCGACGGTCACCGACTGCGGGGTCTCGGGCGACGCGCCAGCCGACGCCCGGGGCGCTGCGTCGTCGGGGGACTGCGGCGGCTGCTGCGCGGGCGGCGCGGCGAGGGCGATGTCCAGGTCGTGCTGCGGCGCGCTCATCGTGGCTCCCGTCGGATCTCGCCCAGCGACGCTGCGCGCAGCGTCACGCCGAGGTGGTAGAGGTCTTCGAAGTAGCGCTTGGTCTGCAGCGCGACGAGGCCGAGGCCGAGCAGCAGCACCGCGAGCACGCCGCTGGTGGCGCAGGCGAGCGGCGCATGCGGATGCGCGGCGAGCACCGTCGACAGCGCCTGCGACCAGCCGCCCGCGGCCGCCGGCAGCGCCTCGATCACCCGCCAGGCCAGGCGTCCGGAGAGCCAGACCGACAGCACCAGCAGCGCGAGGCCCGGCGCCATCATCAGCGCGAAGGGGCGCAGCATGAAGCCCGAGACGATCGTCGACAGCACGTGCCGCCAGATGCGCATGCTCGAGACGCGAGCCGGGCCGGCCTGCATCTGCCGGCTCCAGTCGAGTTCGGCGGGCACCTCGACGATGCGCCCGCGCATCACCATCGTCTTGTAGATGATCTCCGGCATGATCTCCATGCCGGTGGAGCGCAGCACCAGCGCGCGCACGAAGGGGCCGTCGTAGGCCCTGACCATGCAGGTCAGGGTCGACAGGCCGCCGCGCGCGAAGATGCGCAGGAACCGGTTGCCCCAGATGCTGAGCGTGCGGCGCAGCCACGGCACGTTCGAGACCGTGCCGCCCTCCATGTACGCGGAGGCGAGCGCGAGCTTGGCGCGCTGCGTGCGGATCGCCTCGAGCAGCCGTCCGATGTGCTCGGGGGCGTAGCTCAGGTCGATGTCCAGCGTCACCACGTAATCGCCGCGCGAGGCGGCAAAGGCGGTCTTGAACGCCTGCCCGAGGCCGAAGTTGCCCGGATGGTGGATCACCCGCAGCGGGACCTCGTTCGTGCCCATGGCGGCGGCCGTCGCACCGGTGGCGTCGACGCTACCGTCGTCGATCAGCAGGATCTCGAAGCGCCAGCCGGCCTGCAGCGTCGCCAGGTAAGCCGTGATCTCGGCATAGTGCTCGCGCAGCACCGCCGCTTCGTTGAAGCAGGGGAGCACGAGCGTGACCAGCGGCCGTCGTTCGACGGTGGCCGGATCGGGGTGCGCGAGGGACGGCAGGACGGGCGCGTTCATGTACGGTTTGTGAGCAGACCGTGAGAGTCTAGGGGTGCGCTCGGTGAGCAATCCAGGCAGCCTAAGGCGTCCGACCCCTGTCTCCGGCGTCGGCGTCCGACCACCCGTCGACCGGTCAGGGAACCGGGATGAACGACAGGTTCGGGGGGGCCCGCGCAACAGCGTGGCGCTCGCGGGAGGGGTGACGGGGGGATGCGGGGTGGAGCGGGGCGGGGTGGGGTGATGCGGGGTGGGGAACCCCTTCGGACGTCCCGGGCACTTGGCCCGGGGTGAGGCTCAGGCGGCGGGCTGGGCGTCGCGGGTGAGCGCTCGCGCGAAGGCGCGCTTGAAGTCGGCCACCGGGCTGTCGGGCGAGCCGATCCGGCGCAGGCGCATCGGGTCGGCGTCGCGGCGGTTCGTGCCGATGTCGGTGGTCAGGGCGTAGGCGAAGCCGAGCTCGCGTGCGCATTCCACCACCGGGGTGTCGAGCCGGCCGCCGGGGTAGGCGAAGCCCGGCACCGGCACGCCGAGGGTCTGCTCGAGATCGCGTCGCGAGTCGGCCATCTCCGCGCGCAGCGCGTCGCCCTCGCGCAGGCACAGGTTGACGTGGCTGACGCTGTGCGCGCCGATCTCGAAGCCCCGCGCGTGCAGGGCCCTCACGCCGTCCCGGTCCATCCGCGGCGGCAGCGTGGGCCCGGGGGACGCGGCACCGTCGAGTGCCGCCTGGATGCGCGCCACCGTCGGTTCGACCTCGGCCTCCGGCAGACGCCACAGCGCGGAGATCAGCGCGTGGGCGAGGTCACCCCTCGCCAGCGGCGCGGTCGACCAGCGGCACTCGGCGCCAGGCAGGCCGATCTCGGTCGAATCGAGCGGCTCCCGGCGGCGGGCGGTACGCACCGCGTGCGTGACGCGGTCCCACCAGAACGGCGCGGGTGCGTCGAGACCGCCGACGGTGATGTAGAAGCTGGCTGGCAGACCGACCTGCGAGAGGATCGGTGCGGCGACCTCGAGGTTGTCGAGATAGCCGTCGTCGAAGGTGATCGACAGCAGCGGCCGGGGCCCGGTCCATCCGGTGCGGAACAGGTCTGCCGCCTCGTGCACGGGCCGCACGTCGAAGTGCCCCGCGATGAACTCGAGCTGCGAGCGGAAGTGGTCCGCGCGAACCGACATGCCCGATCGGTACGGGTCCTCGTCGACCTGCTGGATGATGCGATGGTAGGTGAGGAGCGTCCAGCGCCCGGTGTCGGCCAGCGGCCCCGAGAGCGCGCGATCATTGACGCCGACGGCCTCGATCGCGGGCGACAGCACGGCCTTGACCGCGCGTTTCAGCTCTCGCTCGAAGAGACGGATCATGGTCGTCGGCACTGCCCCGCGGGGCGCTCCTGGAGAGACGGCACAGGGGCCGGGGGTGTCTGCGACGCAGCCCGCACTGAAGGGGACTAAGCCGCCGCGATGGATCGACTATAGCAGCCACACAGGCCTGTTTTCCTCGAATTTTTCACGCTTTTGGGTGATCTGGAGCGTTCAGGGGTCGCGGTTCCGGCCCGTCGGTCGCGCGATCCGTCGTTTCGTCGGCCACACGCGGCGGCGCCTGCGGTGCTCCGATACAGTCCGCGAGCCGGGCGCTGTCCGGTTCGTTAGGAGGGTGCGCGGCACGATGGCGGGCAGGGCGGGCAGGGCGATGGAGGGCGGACGAGACGGGCCGGAGCGGCGCGTGCTCGCGAGCGCTGTCGTCTACATCGCGCTGCTGGTGCTCGTCGCGGTGACGCTGGGCATGGCCTTGCCCGCGAGCGCCCCCGATCACGACGCCATCCAGGCGCTGGGTGCCGCACACAGCCTCGCGGCGGGCACCGGCTACGCATCGCCCATCCCGTACTACGAATTGCAGCACGCGGCCGCGCCGGCGCTGCCCGTGCCCCAGACGATCTTCCCTCCCGGCGGCGCCTTCACGATGCAGGCCGCGATCGCGGTGGGCATCCCGCCGGCGATCGCGCCGATGGCGGTCACGCTGCTGGCGCTGCTCGTCTCGGTCGAGGTGATGCGCAGGCTGCTGCGCGCCGGCGGCTGCTCCGCGACGGTCGCGGCGGCTGCGGCGATCGCATGGCTCGCGCATCCGCGCATCTGGGAGCTCGTCCGCGGCGGCAGCTCCGAGCCCGCGTACATCGCATGCTGCCTGCTCGCGACGCTCGGCGTGGTCCGCGCGACGGGCGCCCGCCGCCCTGCCGCCTGGCTGCTGGCCGCGGGCCTCGCCGGGGCCGCCGCGGTCATGCTGCGCTACATCGGCGCGATCCAGGTCGCGGCCCTCGCGCTGGTGGTGGCGGTTGCCTTCCGACGCGACGGCGTCGCGCGCCTGCTCGAGCGGGTGACGGTGTTCGCGCTGCCGGCGGCGCTCGCGACGGCGGCCATGCTGGCACGCAACCGGCTGCTGTCGGGGCGGCTGTCGGGCGGGCAGTTCGAGCATCCGTCGCCGCCGGGCTGGGCCGAGGCCCTGCCGGCGTTGCGCGAGGCGATGCGGATGGCCATGGCGCTCCCGTCGGTGCCCTGGGCCAGCGGCGCGGTGCTCGCGCTGGCGATGGCGGGTCTGCTCGCCGCGACGGCGTGGGCCCTTCGGGTTGCGGGCACGGGCGAGCCGGCGCGCGACCCCGATGGCGGCGCACGGCGGCGCGCGGCGCAGGTCGTGCTCGCGTGCGTGGCCGGTGCCGCGGCGCAGGCGGTGTTCCTCGCCTGGAACGCCGCCAGCGTCGCCACCTGGTTCGCATCCTGGCGCTATCTGCTGCCGCTGGTGCCGTCGTGCATCGTCGCGGTGGTCGTGGCGGCCGCCGGCGGCGGCCGGGGCACCGTCTTCGATCGGATGCAGGGCGCGGCCCTGGCGGCGGTGGCGCTGCTCGCGATCGGCCTCGTCGTTCGCGAGCACGGCACCACGACGCCGCTTGCGCAGGTCCGCGCCGACGTCCGCCGCGCGCTCGACGCGCGCTGCGGCGAGGAGACGGTGCGCGCACGGATCGAGCGCCTGCGGGTGGCGGGCACACCGGTGCTCTCGACCGAGGAGCACTTCGTTCATCTGGAGACGGGCGCCTTCGTGATCGGCACGACGTCGCGCTTCTACACGCGCCGGATCTGGACTCCTGCGGCGGTCGGGGACCTGATGGCCTCGTTCGGCGCCCGAGAGGTGATCGTCCTGCGCGCGATGTTGCCCCGACGCGCACCGGCCTTCGTCGGCAGCCCCTTCCACGACGCCCTCGCGGCGGGCCATCTGCCCGAGGGGTTCGAGCCGGTCTGCGAGGCGCCCGGCGTCGCGGTGCTGCGCGCGCCCCCGCGCTCGCCCTGACGGGGCCGGTGGCCCTCGGACCGCGGTCGGCCGCGACCGTGGCGCGCGGCCGACCGATCCGGGCCGCCGATCGCCGTCGTGCGGCCGCTCGGGTCCGGCACGGCGCGGTTTGCGGCCCGTGCGGGTACGGTTCGGGGACATGGCCCTTCATGCGACCTTTCTCCGGACCCCGGCGCAGCCCCCCTGGCGGCGCCTGGGTGGCACCGCGCTGGCGCTCGCCGCCGCGGTGCTCGCGTTCGCGGACACCTGGGGCTCGATGATGCGGCAGTGGACGCTCTCGCCCGCCTATGCGCACGGGTTCGCGATCGCCCCGATCTCGGCCTTCCTCGCCTGGCGGATGCGCGATGCGCTGGCCGCGCTGCCCGTCGGCACCGATCTCCGAGGCGCGGCCGGGTTCGTCGCGGCCTGCGCGGCCTGGCTGCTCGGGCGCCTTGCCGGTCTCGAGCTCGTCTGCGACCTGGCCGCCGTGACGATGCTTCCGGCGCTCGTCTGGTGGCGGCACGGCACCGCGGTCGCCCGCGCGCTCGCCTTCCCGGCGGCCTTCCTGCTGTTCATGGTGCCGGCCGGTGACGGCCTGGTGCCGACGCTCACCGCCTGGACCGCCGATGCCACCGTCGCGGCGCTGCGCACGGTCGGCGTGCCGGTCGTGCAGCAGGGCACACTGCTCGAGCTGCCCACCGGACGGTGGTCGGTGGTCGAGGCGTGCAGCGGACTGCACTACGTGATCGTCGCCCTGATGCTGGCCGCGCTGTTCGGACACCTGTACCTCGGCTCGCTCGCCCGCCGGCTCGCGTTCGTGGCGGCGACGCTCGCGCTGGCGGTCGCGGCCAACTGGCTGCGCGCCTTCCTGACCGTCTACGCGGGGCACCTGACGCAGATGCGATGGGGCACCGGCGACGAGCACCTGGTGCTGGGCTGGGGCCTGTTCGGGGCGGTGATGCTCGCCGCCTTCGCGCCCGCGAGGCGCTTCGCCGATGCGCCGGCGTCGGCGAACGCCGGGGCGACAGCGTCGGCGCCGTCCTCGCCCCGCCGCGCCGCTGCCGCCGGCGGCTCGGCCCGCCAGACCGCGCACTCCACAGCCGCGTCGGCGCAGGCGGCGCTCGGACCGCTGCTCGCCGCGATCGTCGCGATGACGATCGCCGCCGGCACCGCCCGCCACCTGTCCGAAGGCGGGCTCGACGGCGTGCCGCACACCGGCTTCGCCCGCGCCGCGGCGAGTGCCCTGGGGGCGTTCGAGCCGGTCGCCGCGGCGGCGGTGCCGGCCTATGGCGGCAGCCGCGAATCGGTCCGAGGCCGCTTCGACGAAGGCGTCGAGTTCGCGATCGCGTACTGGGCCGGACAGGCCGAAGGCAGCGAGATGGTCTCGCACGGCAACCGCCTCGTGCCCGAGCGCTCGGGGATCGTCGCGATCGCCGAGACCTCGGTCCACCTGCCGGCCGCCGAGGGCCGCGCGCGGCTCGACGTCCGCGAGACGCTGCTGCGCACAGGTGCCGGTCCGGTCCGCAGCTGGTGGTGGTTCGTCGCCGACGGCGACGCCCGCACATCGCCCCTGGGCACCAAGCTCACGACGCTGCGCGGCACCCTCGCGGGACGGGGCGACCATGCCGCGCTCGCGTGGCTCGCCGTGCCCGCCAGCGACGATCCGGTCCGCGACCGCGCCGCCCTGGCGGCCCGTGCGCGCGCGGTGCAGGCCTTCCTCTCGGGGTTCACGCGACCGGCCGCCGCCGCGACGGAGTCGGCACGATGATCGGCGCCCTGAAGGTCTTCATCCTCCCGCTGAGCATCTGGCTGACGATGCTCTCGACGGTGCTGCTGGGGATCCTGTGGCGCGCGGAGCTGCCGGTGATGCTGTACGCGGTGCTCGCGCCGCTGCCGACCCTGTGGTACCCGACGCACGTCTTCGTGTTCGGCAAGGACACGCAGGACCTGCTGATCGCCTCGGCGATGCTCGGCGTGATGGTCAACAAGGGCGGCTTCCAGCGCACGCCGCATCTGGGCTGGATCCTCGCGATCGCGCTCTACACCTACGCCGCGCTCTGGAACACGGCGCTGCGCTTCGGCCTGGACGCTCCGTTGACCCGCGAGAACCCGTACCTCGCCGACTGGAAGAACTACGTCCTGATGCTGATGGTCTACGTGGCCGCCTTCAACGCGATCCGGACCGAGGCGCATGTGCGGCTGCTGGTGAACCTGTCGGTGGGCGCGCTGCTCTTCATGGTCCAGCGCGAGCTCACCAGCTTCGTGGCCGGATCGTCGTTCTCCTACGGCAGCCGCGCCAACGGACCGTTCTGGATCGTCGGCATGAACGCCAACCACTTCGGTGCGTTCGTCGCGCACATCGGTGTCTTCGCGCTCGGCCTCGGGCTGGTCGATCGCCATCCGGTGCGCCGCTGGTTCTATCTGGCCGCCTTCTTCGGCAGCCTGTATCCGCTGCTGTTCTCCTATTCGCGCGGCGCGTACGTCGGTGTGCTCGCCGCGCTGTGTGTCTTCGGGCTGGTGAGGCATCGCTGGCTGCTCGGGCTGGTCGCGGTGCTGATGGTGCTGTGGCAGGTGGTGCTGCCCGAGTCGGTCGTCGACCGGATCACGATGACCGAAGGCGAGGACGGCGAACTGGAGGCCTCGGCGGCGGGACGCGTCGAGGTCTGGGAGCACGCCCGGTCGCTGTTCCTGCAGTCGCCGATATTCGGCATCGGGCTGAACGGATTCATGACGGCGCGCGCCGGCGAGTCGCTCACCGACCCGCACAACTTCTATCTCAAGACAGCGGCCGAACAGGGTGTGGTGGGCCTGCTGCTGCTGTTCGGCATGCTGCTGTCCTTCCTGTATTCGGCCTGGCGGCTGCAGCGCGATGCGAAGACGCCGTTCGCGGCCGGACTGGGATACGGCGGGATGGGGTGCATCATTGCGGTCATGGTGACCAATGCGTTCGGCGACCGGTTCTCGCAGCTGGCGCTCGGCTCGACCTTCTTCCTGCTGCTGGGCGCCATCGAGCGCATGCGTGTGCTGCAGGCGGCGCTGCCGTCGCCCGGTGAGGTCGAGCCCGCCGGCGCGCCTGCGGTCGCTGCGGCCGGCGCTGCTCCGAGACCCGGTTCGGCCGTCGGTCCCCGAGCCGGTGCGGCGGGGCGCGACGGCAGGCCGCCGCGAGCCGCGCGGGACCGCAACGGCCGACTGATCGCGCGTAGCGAGGCCCCGTCCCGATGAGCCGTCCGCTGCGTCTGCTGCTGGTGACCGACACCGCCGTGCTCGCGCCCGGCGGCAGCGAACGCTTCACCCGGAACCTGGTCTGCCAGCTGCCCGCGGATCGCTGGTCGATCGACGTGCTGCAGCTCGTGCCGGAACCCGCGCCCGAACGGCGCGTCGTGGCGTCGCTCGATGCGCCCCACGTGCGCCTCGTCCACTGGCCGGTCGAGGCGATCTACGGTCCGCAGGGCCTCGCTGCGTTCGCCCGGCTCTGCGGGCGCGTCGCTTCGGCGGGCTACGACGTGATCCAGTCGCAGCACGAGAAGGCCGACCTGATGAACGCGCTGCTGCCGCGCGTCCTGGGCGGCGCGGTCCGGATCTCGAGCCGACGCGACATGGGCTTCCAGAAGACCGATCGACTGCGCCAGGCGTTTCGCCGGCTGAACAGCCGCTTCGATCGCATCGTGGCGCCGTCGCGCGCAATCCTGGACGGTCTGGTCGACGACGAGGGCGCCTCGGCCGATCGACTGGTGGAGATTCCCAACGGCGTCGACACCGTGCGCTTTCGCGTGCCGGGGGCCGGCGTGCGCGAGGCGGCGCGCGCCCATGAAGGCCTGGCCGCCGACGCGTTCGTGGTGCTGTGCGTGGCGAGCCTGAGCCCCATCAAGCGTCACGAGGACCTGATCGCCGGCTTCGCCGCGCTGCATGCGACGCAGCCTGGCGCCTGCCTGCTGCTCGCCGGCGACGGCCCGCTGGCCGAGGCCCTCGCCGCCCAGGCGGCCGCGCTCGGGCTCGGTGATGCGGTGCGCTTTCTCGGCGTGCGCGACGATGTGGGCCGGCTGCTCGCTGCGGCGGACGTCTTCGTGCTCGCCTCCGATTCGGAAGGCATGTCGAACGCGATCCTCGAGGCGCAGGCCTGCGGGCTGCCGGTCGTGGCCACCCGCGTCGGCGGCAATCCGCAGCTCGTCGCGGAGGGCGCCGAGGGCTTCCTCGTGCCGGCCCGTGCCCCTGCCGCGCTGGCGCGGGCACTGGCCGACTGCGCCGATCCCGCATGGCGTCGCGAGGCCGGTGCGCGCGCCCGCGCCCGCATCGAGCGCGAGCATTCGATTCCCGCGATGGCGGCCCGCTACGACGAGCTGTACCGCTCGCTGCTCGCCGCCCCGGCCGTGCTCGAGGGCGCGCTGCGCGACTGAGTCAGGTCCAGCCGCGCAGCCGGTAGGCGAGCATCGCCAGCCACTCGCGCAGCAGCGCGTAGCTGCGTCCGGTGCTCGCCGAATGCGGCAGCACCGTCGGGGCGTTCACCCCGAGCCCCGGGATCTGCAGCCAGTCCGAGACGCAGGGCGCGAGGTCGAGCCCCTGTCGCGCCGCCACCGCGCGCGCGCGCGGCATGTGCAGCGCGCTCGTCACCAGCAGCACCGGACCGCCGTGGGCGCGGACCGCCGCGGCGGCGGCGGCGATGTCTTCGCGGGTGTCCTGCGAGCCGCCCGCCAGCCGGATCGCCTGCGCCGGCACGCCGAGTTCCGCGGCGAAGGCCGCC